>NZ_JBKKHP010000010.1:0-168210 GCF_046613985.1 Niallia laureatilytica
TAATTTCTCCATTGATTTAGATTGAGCAGTTGTTGCAGAGCTCAATTGACGGTATGTGTTTAATGCAGCAATATTATGATTGATTCTCATTGTAAATTTCTCCTCCTTGAATTATATGCCCACATCCTTGTGGACTGTCTTTTATAGGATTAGGGAAGGTCGGCCGCCCTTCCCCTCTCTACTTTATATATCGGCAGGAGAAATTTTTGTTTAACAATTTTTAGTGATTTTTTTTGAAGACATTTAATACACTGCTGATATCAACAGATGCTGCTTTATTTTCATTATAAATTTGATCGAATACTTCTTTGCGATGTATTTCGACTTGTTTAGGTGCATTGATTCCTATCTTTACTTGATCTCCGCTAACCGACACGACTGTTAATTCGATGTCATTGCCTATTTTGATTACTTCGCCGACTTTTCTGGATAGTACGAGCATCTTCTCACCCCTTTACCGCTTCTGATTGTTGTTGTGAAAAAATGCTGTGCTTTGTTTTGTATTCAGGCAAATTTAGAATTACTTGCTGGGCTTGATTGTTTTTTATGTTAAGAATAATCGGCGCCTGCAAATTAGCGGTTGTTTTTGCAAAAGGATCCTGGACTGTCAAAATGGTAAAGATAAGAACATCCCTATCTGACTCTAGCTCTAAAAAGCTTGTCGTAGATTCTGCTAGTTCAAACTCATATTCCTTGAAAAAAACGAAAGGGTTTGCAACAACAAAACCAAGATTTTCGTTTGTGACAGACTGAAGGATGAATATATGCTCTTGGTCATCGATCGGCAGGATGACGAATTGTTGTTCTTCTTCAAATGCAGGAATTCCTTTTGGAAAATGAATGATTTCCTTGTCGGTTATTTCTTTTTCTCCATGAAACTTTGTATTAATTTTCAATTACATCAGTCCTTTTATTTTGATTGTTGATAGTTTACCCCATTGGACTTTAAATTTTCAAAATGAATCTCTAAACTTGGATATTGAACTAATTCTGTTATAACTTTTCCAGGTGTATAGTCGATTAGTGGCTTATTTTGGTTAACATCAATAATTGGTTCATGTGTTTCAAAGGATGTTTTCACATAGCCTGGATCATATTGGATTTTGACACTGTTTGCTGGCGGTATCCAGCCTAGACCAAACTGCTTCGGCGGTCCTTCGCTGTTTCTTTTGGCAATTTGCGGAATCGGATTACCTTTATTTTCAATTGCTGCAAGCTGCTGTCCGTCTTTTATGCGTCTTGCAATTCCTTTAAGCCATTCTTGGCGGCCTTTTTGGACATAATCATCAATGAATCTTTCTCGTGTTTTCATACCTTCATAGGCTCTTGCCTCTGTTTGGTCGATTGTCAAAGTAGCAGCTTTTTTATCAATAATCAGCTCTGCCTTTGGCTGCTCAATATACAAATCAGCAGGCTTTTGCTCCATTTGAACTTGCGGCTGGACTGTTGTAAGTCCAAGCTTAGCAGGTGTTGAATCAATCCGCAGCTGTGGTATTTGCATGAATATTTCTCTCCTTTCTATAAAAAAAAGCTATTCATTACAGAATAGCTTCAAGTGTTTATACAATACTGAGGCGAAATGAGACGTTTGCCTAGTGATTAGGAATGTCTTAAAACGAAGCTTCCAGCCAAGTCAGTTATATTATCTTAAGAAGTCAATTAATGATGTCTGAATAATTCTTGCTCCTACGCTCAATGAAGCGTTATGAACACTTTCCTGAACAGACAAGTTTGTGATTGCTACTTCCATATCAACATCTTCATTATCTGAAAGAACTTTGTTAGCAAGCACTTCTTGTGCGTCAATTCTAGACTCAACCATTTCTAAGCGGTTATATCTTGCACCAAGCTCAGACTTTTCGCTAGACAAGGAATTCATGACAGAATCAAGTCTTGTCAGCAATTCATCTAATCCTGTTGTATCATTGTTTTCCATTTTGTCTTGAATTTCCTGTACAACATCAAACATTTCTTGGTTGAAGGTTGCCGGATTCACGTTCGCTTTCATTGAAACGCCGCTTGAAACTTCCACTGTATAACTGTCAATTGATCCGTCGGCAATATTCGCTGCAACCTGCGGAGGGTTTCCTGCAGTTACTGGTGGATTAGAAATATCTGTACCATGGAACAGGTATTTTCCGTTTACCTTTGTGTTCGCTACATTTACCAAGTCTTCTTTAATCTGGTTAATTTCTTCAGCGATTGCGCCTCTTTCATCCACACCGTTCGTATCTGTTTTCCCTTGAACAAGCAATTCTCTTACCCGGTCTAGCCCTGAGCTTGCTTGGTTCATTGACGCCTCTGAGTTATCCATCCACAGGTACAGCTCTGACAGGTTGCGTTTATACTGCTCTACCTCTGACAGGCTGGAGCGGTAGTACATACCCTTCATCGCTACAACTGGATCATCTGATGGTTTTGTGATTTTTTTTCCTGTTGCTACTTGGTTCGATAATTGGTTCATCTTATTGTAGCTGTTGCTGATATTACGCAAGCTGTTTGCTGAAAGCATTGATTGTGTTACGCGCATTGCTTAATCACCTATCTCCCTCCGACACCCATGCCGTTTATTATCGTATCTAAAAGTTCATCTGATAATGAAATCATTCTTGCTGCCGCATTGTAAGCCTGTTGGAATTGAATCATATTTGTCATTTCTTCATCCAGTGAAACAGCACTTGTACTCATCCGTTTGTTCTCAACAGTCTGCTGCAAAGTCGTTGCATTTGAAGTCATCTTCTCTGCTTCCTGTGCGCTAACTGCCATACTTCCGATAACCCCTTCATAGTAGTTGCGGAAGTTAGACATCTCTGAATTGTTGCCGTAATCATACTTCTGGTTAATGATGTCAGCCAATTTGCTCACATATGTTGCATCACCAAGTGTTGCTTGCGAAGGATCTGTTCCAGGTGAAGCATTCGCAATATTATCTAAGCTGCTTTCAATGCTCGAAGAAATCGAGATTCTGCTTGCAAATCCACTGCGATCTGTAATGGATCCATCTGCACTTTCAGAATCAGCAAAGAAGGAGATCGACTGGTTTTCGCCTGCTTCAATTTCGTTCGGGCTCATCCCTTCTTGGTGAACCTCATTAAACTTCGTTGCAAATGTATAAGCAAGGTTATCTAACTCTGTCAACATATCATTATATATGCCCTTCAAATTGCCATCTGCATCTTCATAGCCATATGCTTCTACGATACTTTTTAATTTCCCAGTAGATTCAAAGTCATTAATATTAATCTCTGAATCTCCGATGGTTATGCTTGTTACAGCACTGTCATCAGCATTGCTGTTAACTTTGATTGTGTTATATCCATTTTTATCAACTAAAGTACCCAAGGCGTTGCCTTTATCATCAACTAATGTAACAACAGCTTTACCTTCAGCTTGTGCTAATGCATTGCCTCCAGAAGCTTCATACGATACTTTAATATTCGCATAAGAAGAAAGCTCGTCCAGCAAGCTGTCTCGCTGATCATATAAATCGTTTGGCAAGTATCCGTTTGGTTCTACACTGCCGATTTGTTTATTAACTTGGTCTAACTGAGTAAGAATAGTATTAATTGCTTTTTCTGCAACACCAAGCTCGTTTTTCGCATCGCTCTTTTCAGCTGATACTGTTTTATGCAAGTAATTGAATGTTTCTGATACGGCAATACCGCGTTGACGCACAACGGCACGTGCTCCAGAATTCTGTGGATCTGTTGCCAAATCCTGCAATGATTCCCAGAAAGAATCCATCGAAGAAGACAGCCCGGACTCAGAAGGTTCATTCATGATTGTCTCAAGATTGCTCATTGCTGTAGTACGGTTTTCCCAATATCCCAGCTTGCTTGACTCAGAGCGGTATTGTGTATCAAGGAAGCTGTCTCTGATTCTGCTGACAGATCCTGCTGTAACACCTGTACCTAATTGTCCTGCAATTCTCGGCGCATTCTGTCCGACTCCAGGAAAGCTTTGTGATTGCTCTAAGTCAACTCTTTGACGAGTGTAGCCTAGAGTATTAGCATTTGAAATATTATTACCTGTTGTATATAGGGCACTTTGCTGCGCTACCAGCCCTCGTCTTGCTGTTTCAAGTCCCATAAAGGTTGATCCCATGACTTCTCCTCCATTATGCCTTCATATTTAAAAGACTGCTTGATGTTTTTCCGATGTTGCCTGTGTGAACAGAATTTCCATTTACCGGCTTACCGTAATTAAGGCTTTGTTTGGTTGGTTTTAACAAGCTTAATGATACATTCACAAATTGCATCGATTGTCTTAACAGCTGCTGATTTAACGTATTCGCATCTTTTAACTCTCCAATAATGCTTCGCAGTTTATCCGCTGCCTCGCCCGCCTGTTTCGCAGGTTCTGGCTCCATCAGTTCTAAACAATCAGAAATAGTAGGATTATGAACGGTCTTAACAATTTTTCGGCAAACTTCTACTCGTGCCGCTTCCAGCTTTTGAATGCTCATGATATGCGCTTGCTCATCTTTCATTACTTGCTGAAGGGACTCTATATCCCCCTTCTTTATGATCTCTGTTTTGTTCTTCGCCACTTCATACAGGCTTGCATGAGAGTTAACGAGCTTTTCCAGCACTTCAATCAATAAGGACGCAGACATTAGAGACCCTCCTTTTAGTATTAGTTAGCTTGATTATTCTTCGTATAGAAATTGACAATGCTGTTTGCAATATCCTCTGAACGAACTTCATATGTGCCATTTTGAATTTGTTTTTTTAATGCTTCAATTTTTTCAGTTCTTGCTTGTGACACTTGAGTCACTTGCTGAAGTTCTTTAGCAGCAGAGGAGATTTCAATTTTGTCTGTCCCCTTAACTGCTTCTGTTTTTACTTGATCTATTTTACTTACTTGTTTTTTATATGGATTAATTCCTTGTGTTCCGTAATTATTAATTTTCATGTTTATTCCTCGCTTTCTTTTTTTCCGTACAGAAAAGCTCTACCTCTAGTATCGGATGATTAGCGTTTTATTTAAACATTTCCTTCGCTTTTTCTTAAAATGCGCCAAAAAGACTAATTTAAAACAGGAACACCAAGAGTATTTTCCTATATTGATGAATAAGTCGTGAGGATTGGTCTAGGAGATTCTACAGAGAAGGTAACGAAGTATGCATCTGGGCTGTCACGTACAGCCCAAGAGCTAAGGTTTATCTATTATTTACCAGTAAAGTAAGTGGCTGATTTTGCCTGTTTTTTTCGTTCCTCTTCTGCTTCCATGCTTTTAATATCTCCTTGCAAGTTCGACAGACAGCTCGTGCAAAGCTTTCCTTCTCTGATTTGTGTGCCGCATTTTGCACATGGATAACCTAAGTTAGGAAATTGGGACAGCTTAATGCGTCCTTTTTTAATCCATTTATATATTAACGATTTTTCGACTCCTGTATTTGCCACAACTTGTTCCATCGGTGCTGTTCTGTTTTGCTTTTTGCGAATGAATTGATACACTTTTTCATAATCCGCTTCTTCTTGCTTATAGCACTTAGGGCAAATATCCCTAAGATTATTTACTACATAAATGTCCCCACATTTAGGGCAGTTCGCTAATTCAGCCATTTTCTCTTTTCCTCCCATAGTAATTGTCATCTCGCAACAGTGAACGAAATGACAGTATTGGCTCCTGCATTTTTCAACACTTTAGCCGCCTGCCTTACCGTTGCACCTGTAGTATATATATCGTCAACGAGCAGCACATGTTGAGCATGGCAGCCCTCAATATTTGCCGCAGAAAACACAGCAGTATTTTCCAATCTTTCCTGTCTGCTGATTTTCGACTGTTTATCACCATGAACGCGAGATAACAGCTGCTTGTAGCCTAAATGAGTATATGCAAGAATTGCCTCTGATTGATTAAAGCCTCGCTCATACAGTCTTTCCTCACTTAACGGTATAGGTGATACCACTCTTCCTCTTGCAGTTTTTTTGGGAAAGTATGCAGCGAACGCTCCTGCTACTTTATGATCTCCTCTGTATTTAAAAAGGGCAATGATTTCTTTTAAAAAGTCATTATACACAAAAATAGAGGTATTGCCATCCAGCACTCCTTTCCATTGAGGATCTTGTTCCCACTTATAGCAATCAAGACACAAGCTGCCCCTTATATATTCTGAATCAATGCGAGAGAAAGGCCGACTGCAAATAGAACACCGACTTCCTGTAATGAACTCTAATTTACTTTTGCATTCCTCACAAAGCAATTCGCTTTTTTGCTCAGCAAATAAACTAGTCCAGTTTAAGACAGGTCTTAGGGAAGTTAAACAAAATGTACAATGCACTTTATTCCTCCTCACCTAAGCAGAAGCATGCCTGTTTGGGCAGCTTCCTTATTACTGTTTTCGATTTGATTCTTTGCCTCGACCATACTCCATGTTTTCCCATGATGAAAAAACACCACATCTCCGTCTGGATGCTCGCTGCTTCTTCCAGCTCTCCCGGCAATTTGAATAAGAGCACTATCGGTGAACACATCATTTTCTGCACCTAATACAGCAACATCTATATTTGGAAAAGTAACACCTCTTTCCAATATAGTCGTAGTAATCAGCAGATTTATTTCCTTGTTTCGCATTTTTTTCACCTTGTCTATTCTGTGCGGATCGGCAGCAAAAACTGATTCCACCTTGCTGTCCAACTGTCCCAAAATAGTCTTTGCTTTTTCTAATTGCGCTATCTTCGGCAAAAATAAGAGAACTTGTTTGCCTTTGCTTAGCCGCTCCTTTAACCATACAAGCAGCCTTTGGGGCAGCTTGCCTTGATTTAGGAGCTTTTCCCAATTGCCGCACCATATAAAGCGAGGAACAGGCAATGGGTGCCTGTGATAACGTGCCGGGATTTTTACATACGCTATCTTTTTATGTTTGCATTTACGCTGCCAGCTTTTATTAGGAGTTGCTGTTAAATACACCAATGTTGATTTACTTTTTCTCGCTTTATTGACAGCATGCTGCAATGTTTCATCAGCAGAGTATGGAAATGCGTCCATTTCATCAAGAATAATGAGGTCAAAAGCTTGCTCAAAGCGATATAACTGATGCGTTGTGCTGATAAACAGTGAGCTGTGCTTCAGCTTGTTGCCGCTGTCACCATACAAAGGGATTACGTTGATTGTTGGAAAGGCTCGCTGCAGCCTCGGTGTCAGTTCAAGGACGACATCTGTTCTTGGAGTGGCAATACACACTCTTTTTTGTGTGCTGAGGGCTTTTTCTATTCCTTTAAATAAAACTTCCGTTTTCCCTGCACCACAAACTGCCCACACAAGAATTTCACTGTTTCGTTCGACAGCTTCCACTATTTTGCTGGAGGCATGCTGCTGTCCTGGAGAAAGGCTACCCTGCCATTCTAATGTGCAAGGAGTTATAACGGTTGCTGGACCTGTCCAGCTAATCAGCGGGCTACATTCAGATATTCTGCCCATCATCACACAATTGCGGCAATAAGCACAGGCCCTCTTGCACCGGGCACATTGGTAGGAAGCAAAAAGCTCTTGGCGCTTATTTCCGCATCGTGCGCAAATGAGCTTATTGCTATTTCTTCTAATGCCAGGATGATAGGCACAATAGCCTTTCAGGTAGTGTTCTTGGATTTCTTCTAATGAAATGGAAATTTCCTCAAAAAGCAGTTTTTTACCTTCTAAGGTTGCTTGGAGATTTTTACTGTAGCAGAAATTAGTGTCTAGTGGATGAGGAGTTTGGAGAGGAAGGTCTGTAATACGCATTAAATCAGGCCGAGGAGCGAGGACAGGAATGAGCTCGTTCTGTGGGGAAATGCTAAAAAGCATTATGTGCGCCTCCTTATTCATTTTATTTTACTTATTCATTATTCTTTATGCATGCTTTAATTCCTCCTAACAAAATAAAAATCCTGTCTCTATTAATAGACAGGATCTTGAACGTTTTATAGTTTTTTCATCCAGCCAAGGCCCATGGACCCTTCGCCAAGATGAGTGCCGATAACTGCACCGAAGTAGCTGATGGAAAACTCAATATTAGGGTATGTTTCTGAAAGCTCCCTTTTCCATTCAATCGCTTCCTCTTCTCGGTTTGCATGGATGATGACTGCCTGGTACTCTTCGCCATTAGTTGCTTCTGCAAGAAGATCGACAATGCGCTTCATCGCTTTTTTTCTTGTGCGAATCTTTTCGAAAGGAACAATGACCTTGTCTTCGAAATGCAATAGCGGTTTTACTTGAAGCAGGCTGCCAATCAATGCTTGTGCACTGGACAAGCGTCCGCCGCGCTGCAAATGAGCTAAATCATCCACCATGAAGTAAGCATGGCTTGTCTTTTTAAGCTCTTCAAGTATAGGAATAATTTCTGCAGCAGTTTTGCCAGCCTTGGAAAGCTTGGCAGCTTCTATTGCATAGAAACCTTGAACCATGCAGCTGATTTCTGTATCAAATGCAAAAACATTGATGTTATCAACCATAGTGCCAGCAGTTATTGCACCTTGGTAAGTCCCGCTGATGCCGCTTGATAGATGGATGCTGATTACTTCATCGTAATCATGTGAAAGGCGCTCAAATAGTTCAGCAAACTTCCCAATCGACGGCTGAGAGGTAGTCGGAAGCGGTTTTGTTTTTACTTCTTCGTAAAATTGACCAGCCTCCAAATCTACCTCTTCTTCGTAAATTTCATTTCCGAACACAACCGTTAACGGAATCATATGTATATCATATTTGTCTTTTACTTCTTTTGTTATATAAGCAGTACTATCTGTTACAATAGCTGTTTTCATTTTTGTGTAATACCTTCCTTATCTATACAATTGTATAATGTATATTTTAACTAAAAAATAAAATATTTGCATCAAATATAGGCTAATTTTATTATTGTAGACAAAAAAGGTAGTTTATAGCAGACGTTTATCATATATAGAAAGACATTATGTCAGTATTTCAATTCTCTGCGATTCAATTCTTCAAAAAGTATGGCGATAAATTCGACTTCCAAATCAAGTGAGATTGCCAGGCGATATGCTTTTACCAGCTCAGCATTTGAAAGAATATTTACTCCGCTCATCTCAAGCACTCCTATCCCTTTATTTATGAATATTCTGCACTATCTAACCGCTGTTGCACATAGGGATTTTATCCTAATTCCGTCGACTTTTTTACAAAAATATGAATTTTTCTGCTTCTTTGGACAAAAATCGACATTTTTGCAAAAAAAAAAAGCTTCCCAATAGAGGGAAACTCTTTTAGCGCACTTCTACCCAGCCGTTTTTGATCGCTACGACAACTGCTTGTGTCCGGTCGTTTACGTTCATTTTTTGCAGGATATTGCTGACATGGTTTTTTACCGTTTTTTCACTGATAAATAATGCTTCACCTATACCTCTGTTGCTCTTACCGTCTGCAAGAAGCTGCAATACTTCACACTCACGGCGTGTTAACAGATGTAGCGGTCTTCTTATTTCAACTGTTTGTACATAATGCTCCCCGCCGCCTGACTCTTCCATTGCCAATCTGCGGTATTCATTTACAAGGTTATGCGTAACTTTCGGATGCAAGTATGACCCGCCGTCCGCCACTACTTTAACTGCTTCTACAAGTGCATCTGCATCCATCTCTTTTAATAGATAGCCGCTTGCTCCTGTTTTTAGTGCATGTGTTACATAGTTTTCATCATCATGAATGGAAAGGATAATGACTTTTGTTTCTGGAAACTTCTCCAAAAGCTGTCTTGTCGCTTCCACACCATTTGTTGTCGGCATGTTAATATCCATGATTGTTACATCAGGCTGATATTCTTCTACAAGCTGGATCGCTTGTGAACCGTCATCGCCTTCTGCGACAACTTCAAAGCTTGATTCGAAATCCAAGATACGTTTAACACCTTCCCTGAACAATTGATGATCATCTATAATAACTATTTTCGTTGTAGCCAATTGCTTCGCCTCCCCTATTCTCACACTATCAATTTAAGTAGTTTTTATTGGAACATTAATCATAACAAGTGTTCCTGATCCAATTTTAGAGTCAATTGATAATTCCCCTTCAAGCAGCTCTACTCTCTCTCTCATCCCAATTAACCCAAAGGATTCTTGCTTTTTAACCGTCTTATCAAACCCTTTGCCGTCATCCTTGATGACTACGATTACTTGATCGCGTCTCATCTCTATTTTTACAAGGATTGTCTTTGCTTCTGCATGCTTCAACGCATTCTGAACGGATTCTTGAATAAGCCGGAACAATGCTACTTCATATTTGCCTGGCAGCCTTATTTCCTTGCCTATTGTTGAAAAGCTGATACTAGCTGTTTGATAATACTCTTCTGTTGTCTTTAAATATTTTTTTAATGTAGGAACAAGACCTAAATCATCCAAAGCCATCGGGCGAAGGTCATAGATGATTCGTCTCACTTCATACAGAGCACTGCGGACCATCAGCTTAAGATTTTTAATCTCTTCAAATGCTTCTTGTGCACCATGTTCCTTATATATTCTTTCAATTAGATCAGAGCGCATCATAACGTTTGCCATCATTTGAGCGGGACCGTCATGAATTTCCCTTGAAAGCCGCTTTCGCTCCTCTTCCTGGGCTCCGATTATTTTTAGGCCAAAGTCCTGCTTTTGTTTTGCATCCTCAAGGACTTCCCCTACCTGCTTCAAATCACTGATTAAGTATTTCATTACAACGGTAATTTGGGTGACAAGATGATCGGCCCTTTCAATTGTCTCGTCAAGCCCAATGAGCCTTCTCTCAATATCGTCGCGCCTTTCACGATATTGTTTTTCCAGATGTCTGTTCATGCTGAGGTCCATTTGCAGGCTGTGCGCCTTTTCATACGCCTCACGCACTTCAAGCTCGGAGTACTCATTGAAATGCTTGCTTACTTCTGACAAGCGTTTCCTTGCAAAGCGTGATTGCGCCTCGAGCTTATCTCCTTCTTCAATTGTTTGCAGGACTAGATTTCTTATTTCTTTTAGCTCTTCTGTCAGCTTCTCATAATCCTTTCGACACTGTTCTCCAATGCGAAATATTTCATCCTTGCTGGAGCTGACAGTCTCAACCATTTTTTCTAATATGAAATCTAGTGTTTTCGTATCAAATTTCCTTATTATCATATTATATAATTCCTCCAAAAAGGCTGAAAACCCTTCCTGTATCAAATCTTATTTTAGCGTGAAAGTAGAAAATATGTATAATTTCATGGTTAAATATTATAAAATCGTTATTTCGACATATATATTACCCAATAAGAGTGATACTAATTACCTATTTAAGAAAATTTTAAGGATTTTATTTTATCATATACAAATGTCCTTTGCCCTATTCTGCCATCTTGCGTCAATACAGCCAATCCGTGGCAGTTCTGTATTTACGTTTAAATCACGTTAAATCCGCTTTTTTTGCAAGGGACTTTTTGGGCATGGAGTTTTACTTATTATAACATGGAGATATCGGACTAATATTAAAATTCTGTTACAAACACATCAACAATTGAAGAATGAAGAATGTCGAATTATAATGAAATAAGGCTATAAAATATTATATTCTTATTCGTTCGTTATAACAAACATTTTATGAGTTTTTTATTAGAAAGGAGCGATTTGAATGCTTCCTTGCTACCATACTGTAAAAGGCTATGGAGAACATGAGATCATCATACAGAAATCGCGCTTCATCGCACATGTCTGCAGAGCTACTAGTGAAGAAGAAGCACAAGCGTTTATTATAGATATTAAAAAAAAGCATAAAGATGCAACCCATAACTGTTCAGCTTATTTAATCGGTGAAAATGACCAAATTCAAAAGGCAAATGACGATGGAGAGCCAAGCGGTACAGCCGGAGTCCCGATTTTAGAAGTGCTGAAAAAAAGGAAGCTGAAAGATACAGCAGTTGTCGTAACACGCTACTTTGGGGGAATTAAGCTTGGTGCCGGCGGTCTTATCCGTGCATACGGAAAATCAGCCTCTGAAGGCATCACAGCAACTGGTGTTGTAGAGAGAAAATTAATGACAGTAATAGGTGTTACTATCGACTATACTTTCCTCGGAAAAATAGAGAATGAATTAAGATCCTCCCCTTATCAATTGAAGGAAATCCACTATTTAGAGGCAGTAGAGATTGATGTGTATGTTGAAACAGAAAATATTGAATCATACAAGGATTGGATGACAGAATTAACGAATGGCCAGGGCATACTAACAGAAAAAGAAGCTGTCTATCTCGAATCCCTCATATGAATATTTTCCCTTTTCTTATTAAATTATTCCTTAATAAGAAATAAAACACTAGTTATTAATATGAGATGAGATAGTAAGATAAGAATAATGGCTATAAATAGTTTCTAAAATCAACACTTTAAAGGAGAAACCAATGGCATCAAATAGAGAATCTTATGTAAACCATAATAAAAAGAAACGAAAGAGAAAGAAAATCCTAACCTTCATTCTAGTACCATTACTGGTGATTGCCGCAAGTGGCATTGGCTATGGCGCATTCCTCTATACAAAGGCAAAATCAGTGGTAGAAGACTCCTACCAGCCGATTGACAGAGAATCTTCTCTCCGTGATGCGGCAGTAGACCCTGATATAGATGATATATCGATTCTGTTTATCGGTGTCGATGACAGTGAAAAACGTTCGTCATCATCTGGAACGACGAGATCCCGTTCAGATGCATTAATGCTTGCAACATTGAATGAAAAAGAAAAATCAGTCAAGCTATTGAGCATTCCCCGTGATTCCTATGTTTATATCCCTGAAAGAGGCTATAACGACAAAATCACACATGCCCATTACTTTGGCGGTGTAACATCGACCATTGAAACAGTAGAGAGCTTATTGGATGTACCTGTAGATTATTACGCAAAAATGAACTTTGATGCTTTCATGGATGTTGTTGAAGCACTTGGCGGCATTGAAGTTGACGTTCCTGTAACATTTACAGAGCAAAACTCGAAAGACCAAAAAGGTGAAAATGCTATTCATTTAGAAAAAGGCTTACAGACTCTTAATGGTGAAGAAGCGTTAGCACTAGCTAGAACACGAAAAATCGACAATGACATTGAACGCGGGAAACGCCAGCAATTGATTATGAAGGCAATTATGGATAAAGCTGTTTCCGCTCAAGCTATTACAAAGTATTCCAAGCTAATGGAGGCTGTCGGCGATAACATGACAACAGACCTTTCATTCAGCAATATTCAGTCCCTTCTGGCATATGCGACAGCTGAAAACGGCCTGCAAGTGGAAAGCTTGACTTTAACTGGCTCTGACGGCAACGTAGATGGTGCATATGTGTACCAGTTAGACCCAACAGCATTGGAAGAAACGAAAGCAATCCTGCAGGAGCATCTAGGAATTAAAGATGATATAAACAGCAGTGATGACACAACAACGGATACTACTGGTTCTTCTGATACTTCTACAGACAGCACTACTGGAACGACGGACAGCACTGGCACATCAACGACGGATTCGACATATAATGAATCCACAACAGATACAACGACAACTAATTAAAAGTCACAAAAAGGACGATGGAACAAGCCTCCCATCGTCTTTTTTATTGTTTTCCCTATAAAATGGCTAGTTTTTGTAAATACTATTGATGCCATAAAAACTATCACGAACGAGGGAAACATCGATGATTAAATCAGTTTGGTCATTAATTAATTATGCGCTCGAAAGGCCGCTGTGGTCGGAACATGATTCATTTTTGATGGATGATGAAGAGGACGAACTTCCAGTGCTTGAGAGCATTACAGATGATGATTTGTAATTAGTAATCATCAAAAAAAAGCTTACCCATTGGTAAGCTTTTTTTGATTCTGCTTTAACGCTCTTTATCTGCTGCATATCGTATATCGTTAATGAATTTAAGGATAGGCTTATAATTCTTGCCGACAAGCCCTATCTTTTCGACAAATAACTCTATAATCAGCAGCACTGTCGCAATCAGGAGAATAGCTCCCCACACCTTCGCTTGTGAGAAGATGACAGCAACTAATCCAAAGAATGTCGCCATTGCATAAATCACGATAACCGTCTGTCTATGTGTGAAGCCGATATTAAGCAGACAGTGATGAAGATGGGATTTATCAGGTGCAGATAAAGGCTGCTTGTTAATAAGCCTGCGGATAATTGCAAAAAACGTGTCTGAAATCGGTACACCTAAGATGATCACTGGAATGACGAACGAGATTAATGTAACGTTTTTAAAGCCTAGCAAGGACATAACAGCGATTATATATCCGAGGAATAATGCACCTGTATCACCCATAAAGATTTTCGCCGGATAAAAGTTAAAGAACAAAAATCCTAATGTACTTGCAAGCACAATTGATGAAATGGCGATAACATAACCATTGCCCATAATCATCGCCATCCCTGTAATCGTGAACAAGGCGATGGAGGAAACTCCTGCAGCTAGTCCATCCAGACCATCAATTAAATTAATCGCATTCGTAATTCCGACGATCCAAAGAATCGTAATTGGAACATCGAGGAACCCAAACTCAATTTGACCCCCGAACGGCAAGTTGATGAATTCAACTTGTACGCCGCCCCACACAACCACAACTACCGCTGCTAATGTTTGCGTCAAAAATTTAATCTTGGCAGACAGATTATAAATATCATCTAATATGCCTGTGATGATAATGATTGTGCTTCCGATTAAAATCGGGAAATGATAATCTTTATTCGGATTGATAATTAAAGCTCCGATAATGAAGCTGATATATATTGCTAAACCGCCCATACGGGGCATAATTTTCTGATGTACTTTACGTTGTTCTGGTTTATCTACTGCTCCTAATTTAAATGCCAGTTTTTTCACTAAAGGAGTAAGTATGATGGATCCAAAAAAACATGTAATAAGTATTATATAAATCATAAGATCCTCCCCAATGCCCCTTTAAATATTAGGCATCTGCGCTTTCTTCTTAAGCTTATATTTTCAAAAATGATTATAGCATATTTCATCTTAATAAATCTTGTTTAAATCTTCATGATAGTTTACATTTAAATTACAATATGTTAAAACCCTTTATAAATATATAATATAAGACGTAGTATCACAAGAAAAAGTTGCACTGTTTACTTATAATATGGACATAAAATCTCCATCTTAATGCTATTTCCCCGCTTTTCTCTATTGCCAATCATTCCTTACCTTTACAATTGCAATAAAAAACAGCATCCAAGCGAGGCTGACCGAACAACAAAGCCTCTTTTGGATGCTGCATATAATTAGCTGTGTACTGTTTCTTTCTCTTCACTTCGTTCTTTAAAAGCATTTTCCCTGTACTGCTTCTTCTCTTTATTGGACATCTTTTTATAATCGTCCATAAATTTTTCGTAAGCTGGGATAACGTCTTTAATGCTGCCTTCCATTTTTACCTTGCCAAATTCAAGCCAAATCGCTTTTTCACAGAATTTCTTCATTTGGCCGATAGAGTGGCTGACAAAGAACATCGTTTTGCCGCGTTCCTTAAATTCTTGCATTTTTTCCAAACATTTCTCGCCAAATGCCTTATCCCCTACTGACAAAGCTTCATCAATAATAAGGACATCTGGATCTGTATGAACAGATATTGCAAAACCAAGACGAGAACGCATCCCGCTGCTGTAGGATTTAACTGGCTGATCAATGAACTTGCCGAGCTCCGCAAAATCGATGATATCCGGCTCAAGAGCCTTAATCTTTTCTTTGCTGAAGCCGAGCATTAAGCACTTCAGCTCAATGTTTTCCCTACCTGTCAGCTGATTATTAAGCCCTGCTGCAACAGCAATCAAGGAAGCCTGTCCATCTATTTCAACAGTCCCGCTCGTTTCTGGAACGATGCCTGCAATAATATTGGAAAGCGTCGACTTACCAGAACCGTTTATGCCGACAAAGCCGATCGTATCCCCTTTTTCCGCTTCAAAGCTAACATCTCGAAGAGCATAGAAAGGCTCGCCATAGCTTTTCGGCAAGAAAATATCCATCATTTTTTCCTTGTTGCTGCTGTATAGTTTATATCTTTTCGTCAAGTTCTTCACTACGACAGATTTTGTCATACAATCACTTCCATTATAAGAAATCAATAAAATGCCTTCTGAACCTTACATGTAAATAAGAACCTAGGAATAAGAAGACAAGCAGAATAGCCCAGAAATAAAGGGTTAACCAGCCATGCTCGATAAAGAACCAGCCTTCGCCTAAAAGCGAATAGCGGACACCTTCAATCAAATAATAAAATGGATTCAGCTGCATTACAAATTGGAATGTTTCACCGAAGCGGTCCTGTAACGGCCAAAGAATCGGTGTAATATAAAGCAAAACCCTCATTAATGATTGAACGAGCATTTGAAAGTCCCTCACTATTGTTGAAATTGTCGATGTGATTAAGGACAAAGAAAATAAAAACAGAATTGTTGCTACCAAAAAGTATGGAAGCTGCAAATAGTATATGTTAATAGGTAATCCGATAAACTGAAAAATAATGATTGTCACAAGCATCAGCAGCAATTGCGGCATTAACTTCGACAAAATGACATAGGATGGGATCGCACTTAACGGGAAGTTCATGCGAGAAACCATCTTCAGTCTTGTATAAATCGATTTCGAACCATGTGTTATTGACGGATAAATAAAGAACCAGATGGTAATCCCTGCAAGCATCCATGGGAAGAACTCGTATGTTCCTCCACCAGCATATTCAATAGGATCCCTGTCTTGTACATACCCGAAAACAAACCAATAAATTGCAATCTGAATAGCAGGGTTCAACAGTTCCCATAAGCTTCCCAAATAGTTATTGTTGTTGGCACTTTTCAGTTCATAGGCAGCCAATCTATTGATCAAATGAAAATTATCATATTGTTCTTTTATTACTTTAAACATTGAAACCATGTAAACCTAACCCTTCTCTCATAAGCCAAATAGGACTAAATGGGCTTTTTAATGTAAGCTTAAGTATGTTTGCTCTACTTAAGGAATACTTCTTCAACCACTCTCTTAGATGCTTCCCCATCTTCCAAATAACAAAACGTATTATAGAACTCCTCGAACTGTTCGTTAAGAGGCTCTTTTTCCGCCTGGCGGATATATTCAATAACTTCATCCGTTGTTTTTGCTAATGGACCTGGTGCCTTTTGCTCAAAATCAAAGTAAAAGCCGCGAAGCTTGTCACGATATGTGTCAATATCATATACGTAGAAGATCATTGGTCTTCTTAAGTTACCGTAATCGAAGAATACGGAAGAATAATCAGTAATCAGCAAATCAGAAATCAAGTAAAGCTCCCTGATATCCTCATAATTCGAGAAGTCATAGGCAAAGCCTACATATGGAGTAAGATCGAAGTTCTCTGCAACTAAATAGTGCATCCGTAAAACGACGATATAATCATCACCAAGCTCTTCTCTTAGCTGGTCAAGGTTTAACTCTAAATCAAACTTATATTTTCCTTTTCCATAGAACTGATCATCACGCCATGTTGGTGCATAAAGGATAATTTTCTTATCCATCGGCAAGGCGAATTTCTCCTTAATGGCAGTGATATTATCCACATGATTATCATTAATCAACGCATCATTCCGCGGATAACCTGATTCAATCATCGTTCTGTCGAAATCGAAAGCTCTTGCAAAGATTTCGCTTGAATAAGCATTTGGTGATACAAGATAATCCCAGTTGCTTGCTTCTTTAAGGAAATTTCTTTTATATTTCTTTGTATTGGTGCCAGGCATATGCACTTCATCCATATCGGCAGCAAGTCGTTTCAGCGGTGTACCATGCCAAGTCTGCAAGTATGTTGTATTCTTTGGCTTTGGAATCCACAGCGGCAGACGGCTGTTGCTTACCCAATATTGAGCTCGCGCCATTCTGAAGAGCCATTTGATAGAGAATCTCGGCGTGATGTTAATGCCTCTGTCCTCAAAGTTTTGAATGAATCTTTTATCAACACTCCAGTACAGCTTATACTCCGGGTGGTTTTCTTTTAAATATTCATAAATCGCTCTTGGGCTGTCACTGTACTGTTTACCCAAAAAGCTTTCAAATATGACTGTATTTTTGCTTGCTGGAAGCATGCCGAGCATTTTAAATGCAAGCTTAAAGAGCTTCTTCGCCTTTTTGCTTCGCTTAATACGCACAAGCTTGCCTTTAATTCTTGCTTTAAGCTCCATTTTTGCATTAAAATCAGCAACTTTAACAGAAAGATAATTGTTTTTCGCTGTTGATTTAAGCAATACTCTTTTTTTGCCGTACATCGTAGTAATACGAGTTCTTTGTCTTTTATATTTTGGATTAAAGGACACAAACTTTAATCTCGGGCTGAGTATTTTTACTGTTTCGCCATTTTCTTCATACGTAAGCTCCAAATAGAAGCGATAATAGATAGCTTCTGACTGGAAAAGATATTGGCTCAAGTCAAGTTTGCCTTCAAAGCCGATTGTTTCGTAGTTATGGTCGGTACCGCCGTACATTTCCTGCAAGTCGCTTCGATGCTTGTTCTCAAGAGCAATATTATATACTTCCTCATTGATATTATTTGTGATAATCAGCTTTTTTTCGACAGGCTGCTTTTGTGACTGCGGATTGAAGCCGTATCCAGAAATATGCACAAGACTACCGCTTGTGAGATGGGCTTCCTCAATATTCGCAATAATTCGCTGGACAACTGTCTTAAAGGACACATTTCCTTTATTCGTTGTATAAGCATAGAACATTGTACCCTCTTCATATAGGTAGAAATTAAGCTCTAGTGCTGCCTTATTGCTTTTTATTCTATATTTCTTTTCTATTTCTGCTTCTTCGTCCTTCACAACTAAGTACAGATCCCAAACAGCTTCTTTGCTGAAATCCTCTTTATTGTCAGTCAGGCTTATTGCCGATTCGTAAATTCCAAAATCCTCATTTATATCAATTTGCTTGATGGATCCTGCGACTACATTTTCAGAGCCCCTTTGAATTAGTACAAGGCTTGTCTGCTTCGCCTCAAGCAATTCATGTTTAAAACAGAACTTCACAGATAATAGATCATTATTGATAAATACCTTATGTGCCTGTTTATGAACATATCCAGATTCACTCATTATGCTACTCCTCTCAAACATACAGTACCGAAATTCACGTACTTTACAATCTATCAAACATTATATAGGTTACGTGAATGGATTTCAAACTTATTTAGAAGACCCCTGCCCAAAGTCATTGACAATCGTCATTCTTGTCACAGAAATGAAAAAAACCTATAGCTGCAGGCCTTTACAGGCCCGCACTATAGGATGAGCTTACTTAATATTCAAGCCAAGATTTGAATTGATCGTCGTATAGAATTGGTACAGCTTCTTATCCATAATCTTTTGTGTGTAATCTAAGCGGATTAAGCTGATTTTTTGGTATTCATTATAGCGGACAAATATTGCATAGCTTCCTTTTGAGAACTCAAGCATTGTAGTCAATGGAATAGTCAATCGGAAATGATGCTTATCGACTCTCTCGACAGCAAAGGAATACTGATTTTCCGTATTTCCTCGGTCGCGGAGAATCATATCATCCACATTATCAATGGAATCACCATATAAATGGAAGTCCAATGTATAATCGTTTTCGCCGAACACACCCTCTTCATAAAAGCCAGCCATAGCAACGCGAATATGCTTCTTATCTTCAAATGGTGTAACCATGTAAGGCTCATTATCACGCACGACAATATCCTTCACTTTTTCTTTTTTATCCCATTTGTACAAATCGGCAATTTTATCTTGTTCACCGTTTAAGTACATGTTATAAACAACTTTATTAATCGGATGGAAGAATTGATCCTCAATGTTGTAGCCAAGATCCTTTGTTGTTTCAAGAACTTCATTAAATTTATCGTAATATGCTTTTTTATTTTTGCTTTTAAAGAAATGCTGACGATTAAAGAATCTTGTGATGCAATCGAATTCGTAGAGACGATTCAAAATCATCTTTTCCGTTTTCTCATCGAGTTTCTTTGCCTTCACATAGTTGATAACTTTAATGTTTGTATCCATCTTTTGCATAATGCTCGTCTGTTTCGTCAGTGAAGCATCGTTTTCATCAAGCCTGTTCAAGTAGTAGATAACATTAGTAGTCGTTGAGATTGTTTTAGTTGCTACTAAAACATCAATAAAGAACTGCTTGTCCTCTGCGTACTTCATTTCCGGGTAACGGATATTGTTTTCTTTTAGCAGGCTTGTTTTCATCATACGGGAACGCGGCCCTAAATGCTGGAATATATGTGGGATTGATGTTGCGAGAATGCCTCTTCTTTCTTTGCATGACTCATGTTCCCCAACTATTTTAGTAGATTTGCTTTCTACTTGGATTGTCTTCCCAACAACATAATCATCATTTGTTTCTTTAAGAATATTGTAAAGAATCTCCAAGCCGTTGCTTTCCAACCAGTCATCAGCATCAAGGAAGGTAATATACGGAGCTGTTGCAAGCTCGATACCAAGGTTTCTTGGCTGTGCAGGCGTTCCTGTATTTTCCTTCAAGAAAACAACCATCATATTTTGATGTTTTTGAGCATATTCCAGCAGCATTGGTCTGGACATATCTGTTGAACCGTCATCAACAAGAATATATTCCACATTATCAAAGCCGATTGTCTGGTTGATAACAGAATCTACTGTTTTGCTTAAGTATTTTTCTGCATTATAAACAGGTGTGACTACTGTTACCAGCTTATCCTTCTTCTTTTTTAAGACATTGAATATGCTGCTTTTTTTATTGTAGACATAGTAGCCTTCATTATTATAGTCAATTTTATGTTGTGCTTCGAATTGTTTTTTATTATAGCTAGACACTATAAAAACACCGCCTCTTCATTATCAAATACACTATGTATTTTAGATGGACTTTTTGTTTACAAAAGTAACCATTTTATTATTATACACATTTTGCAGTTTTTCTTAAACATTAACCTATCATATTTAGGCAAGCAAGCAAAAATAAGCATTATTACTACTATTCTAAATAGTAGTATTGCACTAAATCAAATAAAAGCCAGCACTCCTTAAAAAAAGTGCTGGCATCTTTATCATTTATAGATCGGAACTTCAAAATACATCTCGTAGGAATCAAGCAAATCATATAATAATTTCATTCTGTTTACTTGTTTGCTTGCCCAGCCTACATCTGTAGCATATTGGTGAACTCCTGGATTGTCGGAATTCCATCTCATCTTATAGAGCGTGTCTTGTTTGTATGTGGCATTATTTATATAATTTTTGCCGATAAACTCTGCTCCGCCGACGATTGCTTTTTCCGGCGTTGTCCAGCCTTGTTTGTAAGCATATTCTGATCCGCTCTTAGTCGGTGAATCATCGTATGCTGCGATTCCATACATATTATAAACAGTTTTTGGTGTTACTGCTTTGCCGTCCACGCTCGAAACGGTTACGCCTGTAGCAAGCTCAGAGGTTCCGTTTCCTGTTTCAAGCATAGCATGAGAAATCAAATATATTTCATTGATTCCATACTGCTTGCCAGCATCTATGAAGGAACTCGCCTTTCCGACGAAAATTCCTTTGCCATTCAGAATTTTTTCGTTTACTTCGGTCTCATTTAAGTTCGCACTTTCAGACAGCTTCAGGAATTGAAGCTTCTGCTTTTCATCATTCATAAAGTTCTCTGGATTTAAATAGTATTTAATGTCCACAGGACCTGCGTTGACCCATGTGTGATAGGACAGCCTATATTGTGCAGGCACATCAGATGTGGCTGCAGCAGTTTCATCATAATATTTATAGAAATCTACTTCATACCAGTCCATCCCGGAATCGTCCGCTA
Source organism: Niallia laureatilytica (assembly GCF_046613985.1). Lineage (NCBI taxonomy): Bacteria > Bacillati > Bacillota > Bacilli > Caryophanales > Bacillaceae > Niallia > Niallia laureatilytica. Next base: position 21,771 of record NZ_JBKKHP010000010.1, read on the forward strand.
CCTTTGACAAAATAGTCACTTTATCACCAGTTGTAAATTTGCCGATTACCCAATCAGTCAGGCTTGGACCTCCTCGGACATTCCAGCTGCCGCTTGTAATAAGTCCGTAATTACTATAGCTGCTAATATAAGAGAACGCATCTTCTCTCATATATGCTTTATACTTTTTATCTGTTTGAGCATATTTGCTCGCCTGAATTGTAACCGCATCATCTAATGAATAAGATAAATAGTCATATGCTGTAAATACAGCTTTTGCTTTCTTCATTTCAAACTTCACTGAGGCATTTCCAGTGTTCTCGTAATATTTAAGAACAAATTTATGCTCACCCTTTGCAAGGCTGTAGCCCGAAACTTCCCGCTTGCCAGCACTGCTTTGCCATGAATCTATTACTTTTTCACCATCTATCTCTAAGATGACACCATCATCAGCAAGGATTGTGAAATTATATAAACCGTCTTCTGCAATATAAATATTTTTCCGGTAAACAGCCGAAAACTTATCTGCACTCAAGCCGGATGGCGATCCTGAACCCCAGTCAAAGTAAACATCTGTTACCTTTGCAATTGAATCCTTGCCCCCGACAATGACTGGTTTTACACTGTCTGTCAATGTATAGACAGGAATCTCATCCTCCCCGATAATCTTCGGATAATACTCTGCATACCAGCCAGAATCATGAACTAAATTATCTTCTGAGTACGGCACAAAGGATAGCTGGAATTTCGCAGCACTCTTATTGTCGTAATACCGCACCTCAATCCAGTGGATATTGCCGTCCTTCGTATCGGCAATCTTAACTTTTGTAGCCTTCTCACGGTAAGATCCGTTACTCCACTGATCAATGACTAATTGACCATCAACAAAAATCTGAACCCCATCATCAGACAGCCCGCGGATGATATATTCTCCTGCTTCGATTCGTTTTGCTGTCACATACTTTGCTGAGAAGCCATCTGCTTTCACTGTTGATGCAGGTGCATTTGTTCCAAAATCTTGGGTAAGTGCTAAACTGTTGCTGTTATTTACAACCTTTGAATTCACTGGAGCTCCTGCCAATGTCATATTATTATAATAGTAAGCAATCCAGTTGCCTAATGGCTGTACATCTGCAAAAGCATAGGCACTGCTGCCATTATCATAGTAATCTGTCTGGATTAGATGATCGCCAGAGCTTAAACCTGTGATCAATCCGTTATTATACACGCCGCCTGAATTTTTCCAGCGGTCGATAATAGCTTGATTGTCTACTTTAACACGAATGCCGTCATCTGCAAACGTTGAAACAAAATAATCCTGATTTCCTGTGATCTTTTTCAGGAAGGATGCAGAAAAACCATCTGCGGGAATTCCAGCAAGTGGCGCACTCTTATTCCATTTATATTGAATAAGCTTGACCGTTTGCTTTGCATTCTTTCCGCCGACAACTATACCATTTCCAGATAGACTCTTGGTTGGATAAAATATATTCAGCCAATCACTTGAAGTAACAGTTTGCTCCAATGGTTTGATATCAAAGCTTAGCTTTGACTTCCCGCTTTTCTCCAAGTATTGAACTTTAATCCAATGAACATCCCTTTTAGCGGCATCTGATACTTCCAGATCACTAATGCTGATTTTCATTGCATTTTCTGCTGAGCTGCTGCCCCACTTGTCTAACACCAGCTTATCATCTACATAAACACGGATTCCGTCATCTGCCATTGCACGAATAACATAATCTCCTGCTGACAGCTTCATCGCAGTAATGAACTGTGCTGTATAATTGTCAGCTGGAACGCCGGATGCAGGACTTCCAGTGCCAACATCAAAGCTGAAAGCACCATTTCCGTCTCCCTTTATACTTTTCTTGTTCGCAGGCACTCCTTTTAATCCAGTGTTTGCATAATAATAACCAAGCCACTGTCCAAACGGAAGGGCATCTGCACTCACAAAAGCATTGCTTGTTTTTTCCAAATAATTAATTTGCAAAACATTATTAGATGATTGCAGATTTGTTATTGCTGCTTTATTCTCTTTACCTGAAGATGAAGTCCAGCGATTGAATAAAGACTGTCCATTGACTGCTGCACTAATGCCATCGTCTGCAATTGTATGAACAAAGTAATTACCTGCATTCAGCAGCTTATAATAAGAAGCAGAAAAATTGTCTTTACTAGTTTTCGAGTTTGGAGCATTAGTTTTCCAGTTGAAAAACACATTGCTGATTCCTCCATACACATTTCCTGTTCCAGCTGCAGTTGTTCCGTTAAAATAGGCACCTAACCACGAGTTGGCAGTCAACTCTTCCTTAACAGGTTTAATGGAGAAATCTAAATAGCTTTTGCCCGTTTTTTCCACATATTCAATTCTGATTGCATGCGCGCTTCCTTGGGCAGAATCAGCCACATTAATTAGGATTTTTTCTTCTCCCGGACTTTTCTTTTCAAGGATTTTTTTATTATCTATAAAAACTTGGATTTCATCATCAGATTTTGTGCTGATCACATACTGCCCTGCGGCAAGGTTTTTATAGGTGTACAGCTTCATCGAAAAATTATTTGCACCAATATTTTTTGCACCTGGTGCATTATAGCCATAATTAAATGCGAGGTCTGACTCTGAAGATGTGAAATGAAAGGCATCTTCAGGTGCACCTTTTTTAGTTGTATTATTGTAGAAATAGCCGACCCAACTGTCAAAAGGCAGCACATCAGCAAACAGGATAGACTTTCCTCCTGCCTCCACATACTCTGCAGTTACATTATGGGCTCCTGCTGTCATATTTTTCATAGGTGTAGAAAAGGTTTGGCCAGAGGTGCTCCAACCATCTATATATAATTTATTATCCAGATACATCCTGACACCATCATCAGCAAATGCTTGCAGAAAATAATCCTTCTGACTATCTTGGACATTAATGGTCTGTGTAAATGATGCGGAAAAATTATTCGTCCCAACACCAGTCATCGGCTTATCATAGCCCCAGTTCAGATGAAGATTTTGAAACTGTGCAGCTATGCCTTCTCCTGACAGGCTGGAATTATTATAGAAATTCCCTGACCAGGCTGCTTCTGCTGCCTTTTTTTGTTCAGGGCAAATAAACCAAAGACCAACAATAGAAAAAAACAACAAAACATAAGTCTTCTTGCCTAGTAACTTTTCTATAATCATACACCTCATCATTTTAGTAGTTTTATATACTTATATTATCTATGAAAAGAGGGTGTATGTTAATAGTATCTAGTATGAAAATCACAGGTAAATCATCCTAATACTGGCAATAAAAAAAAGAGGGTTTTCACCCTCTTTTATAAAGCTTATTATTTATTGTTTACAGGCTCATCCTGCAATTTTTCAACTAAGTCTTTTAAGTACACTTCCAACTTGTCTTTAATATCATCACGTTTTAAAGCAAGCTCGATTGTTGTCTGAATGAAACCTAACTGCTCACCGACATCATAACGATTTCCTTCAAATTCGTAAGCGAACACTCGTTGGATTTGGTTAAGCTTTTCGATCGCATCTGTCAGCTGGATTTCTCCGCCTGCACCTACTTCTTGCTCTTCAAGGAATCGGAAAATTTCCGGAGTGAAAATATAGCGGCCGATAATCGCTAAATTAGATGGAGCAGTACCTTGCTTTGGCTTCTCTACGAACTTTTTCACTTGGTGTCTTCTTCCAGAGTCGTCAATCGGATCAACAATACCATATCGGTGTGTCTCTGAATCAGGAACAACTTGAACACCGATTACGGATGATAATGTTTGGTCATATTGGGACATAAGCTGACCTAAACATGGATCTTCACTATCGACAATATCATCGCCTAACAAGACTGCAAATGGTTCATCACCGATGAAGTTTCTCGCACACCATACAGCATGACCTAAACCTTTCGGCTCTTTTTGACGAATATAGTGAATATCAACATTAGATGATTCTTTCACTTTTTTAAGAAGGTCGAACTTCTCTTTCGCAACTAGGTTTTCTTCTAATTCCCAAGCGTTATCAAAATGGTCCTCAATCGCTCTTTTCCCTTTTCCAGTAACAATGATGATGTCTTCAATTCCAGAAGCAATTGCTTCTTCAACAATATATTGGATAGTCGGTTTGTCTACGATTGGTAGCATTTCCTTTGGCATCGCTTTTGTAGCTGGTAAAAATCTAGTTCCAAGACCTGCAGCTGGTATTATCGCTTTTCTTACTTTAGACATTTATTTACCTCCAAATTATTCCTATCTTACCTCTATTTTATATGCAATACTATTTATTGTCCACCGATTACAGCAGGGCAAAAGTTTCTATTTTGTTTCAATTATTAATTAGTATACAGAAAAATGTTTGTTCTGATACATATGTACAAATACATCTGATTGGAGTACTTCTATGTTACTAGGCATAATTGCTGATTCAGAAACGAATATTAATATAATAATTTGTTGAAATTTGTATTCAAACCCACGTATTTCTGCTATCTTAAAAGTAGTTTTATCAATATTTGTCAAGATATGGAGGTATAGCCAATATGAGGTCGGAAAAACCTAAAAAGAAGAAACGAAAGTGGCTGCGAATCACTGGCATTATACTGCTGATCCTTTTAATAGGTATCGGTGCTTATGTATATACGGTTTATAATTCCCTATCAAATGCCGTGAACTCAATGCACGAGCCTGTTGACAGGGAAACAACAAAACGAACAGAAACGTTAAGTTTAGAGCAGCAGGAGCCTTTTTCAGTATTGATGCTCGGCGTCGATGAACGCGACGGAGACAGCGGTAGATCAGATACGATGATTGTCATGACCGTTAATCCAGAGAAGAAATCTGTAAAAATGCTCAGCATCCCTCGCGATACACGGACAGAAATTGTCGGACACGGAACAACAGATAAAATCAATCACGCTTATGCATTTGGCGGTGTTGCCATGTCTATGGATACTGTTGAGAACTTCCTGGACATCCCAATTGATTATTATATGCAAATCAATATGGAAGGTTTTAAAGATATTGTAGATTCTGTTGGCGGAGTTACTGTTAATAACGACCTTGATTTCACGTATGAGGGTGTTCATTTCCCTGAAGGACAGGTTACCCTTGACGGTGAAAAAGCACTTAAATTCTCTCGTATGCGTTATGAAGACCCTCGCGGAGACTTCGGACGCCAGCTGAGACAGCGCATGATCATCCAAGCAGTGTTGAAGGAAGGGGCAAGTTTAAACTCGCTTACTAACTTCGATGATATCTTTGCTGCGTTAAGCAAAAACATTAAGACAAACCTTACATTTGATGAAATGGTAGATATCCAAAAGAATTATAAACAAGCTGCCGGCAACATCGAGCAATTAACGATTAATGGCACAGGCCAGACAATTGACGGCGTTTGGTATTTAATTGTGGATGATGCAGAAAAAACTAACATCCAGACGGAACTAAAAGACCATTTAAAAGTAAACTAACCTTAGAAGGAGATAAGCATATGCTGCTTATCTCCTTCCCTTTGCCTTTATGACACTGTTTGACAGAAAATATGTTTAGATGACATTTTTTTCAGCAATTTTTCAATTTTATGAAAGCAGCTGGCGATTAATATAGAAATACTTGTCATAATGGGGGAAAGGTTTTAAAATAAGGTAATTGGGAAACAATAAATCATAAATTTAAGGTAATTATGAGAAAACGCTTGGACAAAAATCCATGCACATTGACTAACACTGCTAAATAAAATAACAGAATGACTAGCCGTTATTATAAGAAGCACAAGGAACTTCACATTTAGGAGGATACAAATGAAAAAAGTAATCACTTATGGCACCTTCGATTTATTGCACTGGGGTCATATTAATATTTTGAAAAGAGCAAAAGAACTTGGGGATCATTTAACAGTTGCCCTGTCCAGCGATGAATTTAATGCAATTAAAGATAAAAAAGCATACCATAGCTATGAAAACAGAAAAATGATTTTGGAAGCAATCCGTTATGTGGATGAAGTTATCCCTGAACATGATTGGGATCAAAAGGTTAGAGACGTTGTTGACCATAACATCGATGTATTCGTAATGGGTGATGACTGGGAAGGGAAGTTCGACTTCTTGAAAGATTATTGCGAAGTTGTTTACCTGCCTAGAACTGTTGGTATCTCTACTTCTAAAATCAAGAAGGACCTATTCAAGGTAAAGTAATATGGTAAGGGAATTTGCGATTTCCTTGTATTTAACGCTATTTTCTTTGTTGTTTCGGATTAGCAGCCTATTCCCACAACAAAAGAAAATAGTTTTTTGTGTGTCTTTCCCTGAAAACAGTATGCATATATATGAAGAACTTAAGAAAAATGCTGACGACAAACGCTGTATTTTTCTGGCAGCAACAGCACAAACGAAAGAAATGCTCGAGGAAAAACAAATTGGTCAAGTGCTTGAATTTACACCACGAAAGCCTAAAGCCTTTTTGGCAGGAATTCGGCATCTTGCGACTGCAAAAGTAGTTATTCTTGATAATTATTTCGGCTTCCTCTCAAGCATTACATTCAAGCCAAATGTTAAGGTGCTTCAAATTTGGCATGCTGCCGGTGCCATCAAAACCTTCGGATTGAAGGATTCGAGTATTCAAAATCGGACAAGCAAAGCTAATCAGCGATTTAAGGATGTATACAGCAAGTTTCAATATGTAATTACCGGCTCACATGAGATGGATCATATTTTTCATGAAGCATTCTCGATTCAAGAACGGCAAATAATGCATACCGGAATACCTCGCACAGATATCTTTTTTGACGAAACACGCAAAAAGGAAACAATAACAAAAGTATATAGCGAGTACCCTCAGTTTGAAAATAAAAGAATTCTATTATATGCTCCAACCTTCAGAGGCGAAAATAATGGCATTACAAATTCAAACCTCGACATAAAGCAATTGAAAAACAGGCTTGGTGAGGACACTGTCATCTTAATTAGACTTCACCCATCTATTAAAGAAAAGGCACACTTGCCTGAAATGGATGCTGCTGTCTATGATGTTTCAGAATATCCTTATATTAATGAACTGCTTCTCATTACCGACCTGCTCATTACGGATTACTCTTCTATCCCATTCGAGTACTCTTTCTTGAGAAGACCAATGATATTCTTCCCATATGATCTCGAAGAATATGCAAAGGACAGAGGTTTTTGGACAGACTATAACAAACTCGTACCAGGTCCTGTCGCCTATACGACAGCAGAGCTCGCAGACATCCTGGCAAAAAACGAGTATGACTTAAATCGCATAGATACATTCCATAAACGCTGGAACGAATATTCCACAGGACAGTCCAGCGAAAAAGTCGCTGCATTAATAATAGAATGGCTAAACGACTGAAGCTGTCTTCAGTCGTTTTTTTCTATATATAGTAGAAAATATTAATTGGAGCTATCAGAAATTAACATCCTCCTTCTAAACGCCCCCCTGAAAATGTCTACAGCAAAAACCGACTAAAGCGCCCTTTAGTCGGTTTTTTGACGAAATAATGCAGAACATGCTGGAATAAGGAAATTCCCCGAAATTTCTCGGGAAATAAAATGTCAGCATTTGTTGATATTTTTGTTGTTTCTTATTTGTCCGAATGCGGTATAAGTAGTATATGAAAACAAACTTCCAATAGGAAAGGATGATACTAAATGAAAATAAAAGCAGGAAGCTGGAGACTATTAACTACTCAGGACAAGCAGTTCATCTTGCACACATTAAGTATTCTTTCTAAATTTAAGGGCGGAAAATAAAAAGGGCGAAAGCTGTCACTTTTCATAAATTTCGATTGGCAGCCCATCTGGATCTGCAAAAAATGTAAATTTTTTATCTGTAAATTCATCTACACGAATATCTTCTACTTCAATAGATTGACTTTGTAAATAGGAAACTGTTTCAGCAATGTCATCCACTTCAAATGCGATATGACGCAAGCCTGCTGCTTCCGGAAAACTCGGCCTTTTCTTCGGATTGGGAAAAGAGAATAGCTCTAGCTGATAAACATCGTTAACCATAAGGTCGAGTTTATATGAATTACGCTCTTCCCGAAAGACTTCTCTAATTGGTTTGAATTTTAAAATATCCACATAAAATGATTTAGAAATTTGATAATCACTGCAAATAATTGCTATATGATGCACTTTGTTGACTTTCATATTATCGCTCCTTTTTCCATATGTTTCATTCTGTAAAAAAAGCGAAGAAATGCAAGCTGCATTCCTCCGCCAAAGCAAACATCATGCTTTTTTATGCCAGTCCCAAGCACTTTCGATAATAGTCTCTAAGCCTCTTTCTGCCTTCCAGCCAAGATCTTCATAGATTTTGCTTGATGAGGCAATGAGTCTTGCAGGGTCTCCTGCTCGTCTTTCAGCCAAAACAACATTAGCTTGTTTGCCTGTCACCTTTTCACATGTTTCAATGACTTCTTTAACGGAATAGCCAACACCATTTCCCAGATTATATGTTTCCGCCTGTTTGCTGCCATCTAAAAGAGCCTCCACTGCTTTAATATGGGCAGCTGCTAAATCTGTTACATGGATATAGTCACGGATACATGTGCCATCTTCTGTCGGATAATCTGTTCCAAAAACAGAAATAGACTCTCTTTGTCCTAATAAATGCTGCAGGATAATCGGAATCAAATGTGTTTCCGGATCATGCTGTTCACCGATAGCTCCTGACTCATGGGCACCTGCTGCATTAAAGTAGCGAAGAACCACATAGTTCAATCCGTATGCTGCATGAAAATCAGCTAAGATTTGTTCTACCATCAGCTTTGATTTTCCATAAGGATTGATTGGGGATGTTTTAGAGCTTTCTAAAATAATTTCATCTTCTGGAATACCGTATGTAGCTGCTGTTGATGAAAAAATGAAATTTTTAACATTATATTTAAGCATTGTCTTCAACAATGTTAAAGTATTGGCAACATTATTTTCATAGTATTTATATGGGTCTTGCACTGATTCGCCGACTAAGCTGAACGCAGCAAAATGCATAACTGCTTTAATTGGATATTTAGAAAAAATCGGCTCCAAATCTTCTTCTTTTCCTAAATCTCCTTTAATGAATACTGCTCTTTCATCCACAGATTCCTGATGGCCTGTCGCCAGGTTATCGAGTACGATGACTTCTTCCTTTTCAACTAGTTCTTTTACTAGATGACTGCCGATATAGCCGGCTCCGCCTACTACTAGAATCATATTAAATCTCCTTTATATACATAATTTTTCTCACAATCTATTAATACCCGTATATTGTCATTTTATCACATGACTATTTAGAAAAAAATTTTCATTGGCAAATTTTCCTTATTTCATACTTTGTACAGGTGTGAATTTCCCTAGAAAAAAAGGAAGGATGTCATCATCCCCCCTTTTTCGTCAGCCAGCTGCCGGCATTTTTCTTTTTCTGTTTTTTAAAACATAATAAAAAAATTCCACATGACCGACTAAGTTACGCTTCCATAATCTCTTTGGCTCTTTCAGCATTCGATAAAGCCATTCAAGACGCAGCTTGCGAAAAAAAGCCGGGGCTCTTGTAACATTGCCTGACGAAAAGTCTAAAAATGCCCCGACTGCAAATGCCAGCGTGCAATTTAACCTTTCCCTGTTTTCAGCAATCCATTTTTCCTGTATAGGCATTCCTAATCCTACTAGAAGGATGTCTGTTTGCTTGTCATTAATATCCGCAATAACATCAGCTACACTGCCGGAATCAAAATAGCCGTGCTGTTCTCCAACAAAGTTCAAATGAGGGAACTGCTGCTGTAATCTATGCAGAGCCGCCTCAGCAACACCAGGCTTTGCTCCGAGTAAATATACATTATATTGTCTATCTTTATGACTTTTAAGCTTATTAAACAAAGCCGGAATAAAGTCTGTGCCGTTCAAGTTCTCCTTAAAAGAAAAGCCAAACATTTTAGCGCCAATTTCGATCCCGATTCCGTCATTCAGCAAAAATTCACTGCTGTTAAGAAGGTTTAAGTATTCGTTATCCTTCTGGGCTAAGTTATAACAATGATCGTTCAGGAAAAATACATTTGCTTTATCATATGCCTTTAATTTATCTGTCATTGCGGCAATCGCTTCATTTGTATGAAGAACATTCACCTCAATGTTTCCCATCCACTTCTTGTCCATCTCGTAATGTCTCCTGCCTTGCATAGTGTAGCTTCATTATATAAAAATTTAAGGCATGTTACAATTATCCCCATGGTTCTTTGCTGAAACTAGTCATTTTGTTGGATTTTGTCGAAACTTTACCTCACTAAAAACTTTTAATATGTGAATAAAAAGTGATAAAATATACATGTGTTTTTAAAAGACTTTTCAAACTAGCAATATGCTTGAACTTAAGACAGCAACAAAACAAATTATCCAAGATAAAGGCAAACCATCTGAAAAGATGGGACGCAAAGCTACAGATCTAAGGCAGCTCATACTGCTATGATGGCTGGGTCACCTTATGAGAATATAAGGAGGTTTTATTACGGTGTTAAATTTGTTACCAGTAAAAGAACTAGAAACGATAGATCCAGCAGAGCTAGATAGCGAGTGGGTTGAATTGGTGCTTGAAGCCAAACGCTTAGGACTTACTAGCAAACAAGTAAGTGCTTTTCTTTCCAATCAAAAACCAGATTTAAAATAGTATACACTACTTTTCTGAACAATCTTTTAAAAACACCTCTTATGGATATGCAACATGCATGGCACAGTTTATGTACATAAAGACAAACATTCCATATAATGAAATGTTTGCCGTAAAGAACGTTATCTGTGCTTCTTATCCATATTGCTCCACATTTGCCTTATTACCCTTCGTTTTCTCTATCCTGTCATGTAAAAACTTATAAACCTCATCTTTAATTTCTTCATTCTGAAGTGCAAAATCAATGGTCGTTTTTACAAAGCCAAGCTTTTCACCGACATCATATCTGTCTCCTTCAAAATCATAAGCAAAGACGCGCTGTATTTGATTCAGCTGCTGAATAGCGTCAGTCAACTGAATTTCTCCGCCTGCACCTGTTTTTTGGTTCTCTAAAAACATAAAAATTTCCGGTGTCAGGATATATCTGCCTAAAATCGCCAAATTCGATGGCGCAGTCCCTTTTTCCGGCTTCTCAACGAAATTCTTCACTTGATATCTTCTGCCTGCTTTCTCTCCAGGATCAACAATGCCATATCGGTCTGTTTCCTCTTCTGGAACTTGCTGAACTCCAATGATGGAGGACTGAGTTTCCTCAAATTGATTAATCAGCTGCTTTAAGCATGGAACATCACTCTGCACAATGTCGTCTCCAAGGAGCACGGCAAAAGGTTCATCCCCAATGAAATTCCTTGCACACCAAACTGCATGCCCCAACCCTTTAGGCTCCTTTTGACGGATATAATGGATATCAGCCAAATTAGAGGCAAAGCGGACTTTATTCAGCAAATCATCTTTGCCTTTTGCTTCAAGATTCCATTCCAAATCATTGGCACTGTCAAAATGATCCTCGATTGATCTTTTTCCTTTACCAGTGACAATAATAATGTCCTCAATTCCAGAAGCGACCGCTTCCTCTACTATGTACTGGATAGTCGGCTTGTCTACGATAGGAAGCATTTCCTTTGGCATTGCTTTTGTAGCAGGCAAAAATCTAGTTCCAAGTCCTGCTGCTGGTATGATAGCCTTCCTAATTTTCTTCATGGTGTATTCCCTCCTAATTATTATAGGATTCTTTTCCCTTGTTTCTATCAGGATAAACTATCATTTCTACTATTAGATATAGGGATTCTTCCGGTGGCTTTTTCTGCTTTGTTCACTTAAGCCTTGGGAGATTAAATAGAACGAAAATAGAAATAGCATAAAAGCTAGTAAAGGATAGATAAGAATCCACTGTGTATAAGATAGAAACGCACGAGACTGCCCAATCAGCCCAGACCATTCATTTGTCATAGAGATATAAGTAGAGAAATCAGGCTGAAACACAGTTCCACCAAAAAACAAATTAAATATCGCCAACTGTCCCATTAAATGCAGCACCTGAATGGTTTCATTCAAATACAGAATGATAAAATCCCCTTTTAAAATAGGCAGGATATGTTTTTTTAAAATATGGCTTTTGTTCCCGCCAAGTGTGACGGAAGCCATAATAAAAAGATTTTCTTTTATTTCGGCTGTTTTTGAATAAACAACATTATACACACCTGGCACTCCAAGTGCTGCCATTAGCACTCCTTGTATCATAATAAGAGAGAATGTTGACAGACTTGGGTTTATATTGATTCCGAGCATAATGAAATAAATGATGATAACAGGCGGAATACTTGTTAATAGTGTTATTCGTCCATGCTTGCTTCTTTTTCTTCCGTTTGCAGCCAATCCGCCAAATACACCAGCAATTCCTCCTGCAAAAAGCCGGACTGCAGCAACAATTAACACCGTAAACACTGTATATTTAGCACCATGAAGAATAAGGGATAATATATCCTTCCCCCATTTATCTGTTCCAAATAAATATTGCTCTGATGGTTCTAATGGCGGAGCAACAAATTCTTTGCCATTATCTGTCTCCATGTATCCTACCTTCACCTTATAATCAGCAGGATATGGAGCAATATAAGAACCGAACAAACCAATCAGCACAAACACTGCTAATAGGAACAGACCTGTGACAAGCTTTACATTCCATTTCTTAGTCATACTTCAAGATCCTTTCCATAAAAATAATAAGCATGTACAGCAGGAAAAAAACTGCTCCATATAACAAGAACAAAGCTACCAGGCAAAATATGACCAAATTATACTGATAGCCAAAATAAGCTTGTGTCTGAAAGAACAAGGCCGTTATTCCGTTCAGGTTAAAGATATATTCTACAATGAATAAATTGCTGATCATAATTGCCAAAATTTTATGCAAATCTGCTTTTAAATAAGGGGTCACATTCGCTGTAACATGGTACAAGTAAATATCCTTTTTCTTAACCCCTTTAGCAATCGCTGTAAGAATATAATCCTGTGTCAGCACATCCTTTGTTTTTTCATTTAACGCTTTAACGGCATACAACAGCGGAATAATAATCAAAGTGATAATTGGCAGCAGAACTGCTGTATCATTCGAATCAAAGGAAGCCACTTTAGCAAGCTTAATGCCAAAGTTTTTATATACAATGGTTACGAACAGCTGCAGCAGCAATATAAGGATAAAATCAGGCAATATACCTAGCAGGCTGATTACCTTGCCAAAAAAGCGTTCGTTCACCTTCCGAAACCATATTCCGAGCAGAAAAGTCAGTGCAAGCACACTGATACCGGCAATTATTAAATAATAAAAAGAATCGGCAAAACTGTCCCCGATAACAGTAAAGATAAAAACAGACCGATCTCCTTGGGTAAAATAATAGGAATCTCCGCTAAACAATCCTATGAAAAAAACTTTTATGATGGCAAAAACTCCAGAAACATTAAATACAATTTCTCCACTGTTCCCACTGAACAAAACAAGAGGAAATGCAGCAAGCACAAGCAAGAAAATGAGGCTGAGCAATTGGGCAAAGGTTGCCTTCCATATTCTCATAAAATTCCTCCCGTTCTGTTAATTACTATTTTTATATATAATTCGATTCACTAAATACCAACCATACTAATCTACCATATAATTCTAGTGCTTATCAATAAAGATTTTTACAATTTAGAATAAACGAACAGATTTACTTTAGCATTATATCTGTATAACAGAAAAGAGCGTCTCTTTTTGGACGCTCTTTAAATTTGGGGTTGGTATGGGGATTTGATTGATTCTCTTTAAGAAGGTTTTTGTTTAAAACGACCTTTAAACGGGAGGGAGAAATCTACTTCTTTTTTGGGAATATATGCTTTTTAGAGTGTAGGCAAGGAGCGTTGTGTTTTGGAGAATTCCTCTTGTATTACATATTCTAATTGGCGAATCCGAACATTTTGCTGTTCCATTTTTTTTAGTGTTTTAGCTTGCATGGAAATTAAAGCGGACAGCAAGTCGGACATATTTTCACTGCTGTTCATCCATTTGCCACCTCCTTTTTCGCTTCATTGTCTTGGCATCATGTTGGAATGAGCTGCTCTTGATTTTTCGGTTCCAAAAACCGAACATATTCTGCAACCACTTCCGTCACATAAACTCTTTTTCCTTCTTCATTTTCATAGTTTCTCGTCTGGATTCTCCCGATTAAGGCTATCATAAAGCCTTTGCGGCAGTAATGGACGATATTTTCTGCTGCTTTGTTCCAGAAAATGCACGGAATGAAATCTGCTTCGTACTCACCTGCTTGATTGCGATAGTTTCGCTGAACTGCAAGCAAAATATTAGTGACAGAAGTACCTCCTTGTGTTAGCTTCAGTTCAGGATCACGGGTCAATCTCCCTACTAATGTGACCTGATTTATCAATGGATCACCCCTTTCTTCCTAGCAAGCTTATCATACTAAAAGAGGAGAATATTGAAAAATCAGTAAGCCTAATAGGAATAGAAGTTAGCAGTTAGAAAACTCATGTTTCCTTTTAGAAAAATTAACATTATCAAAGGTTTTTATGGGCAAATTTTATCTTTCGGTAATTTATATAAAAAAACGGATAAAGCATAAATGCTTTATCCGCTTCTTCTATTATTGCTCGTAAGATGCGATTACTGCTTGGACTTTATCCATAACGCCAGCTTTCAGCTGAGCCAGCTTCCCTTGGCTTTCTTCAAGAGAAGAGCTAGTAACACTGAAATAGAATTTAGCTTTTGGTTCCGTTCCTGATGGACGCAGGCAGAACCATGAGCCGTCTTCTAAATAATATTTAATAACATTGGATTTTGGAAGATCGATTAGGATTTCCTTCACATTCTCCGTACGTTTGCTTGTCTGATAATCTTCGATTGCAACAACTTGCAGCCCGCTCACTTCAGAAATAGGATCTTGACGGAATGTATCCATAATGTAAGAGATTTGCTCCGCGCCATCTTTTCCTTTAAGAGTTAGAGATTCAAGTCCTTCTTGGTAGAAGCCGTATTTTTCAAAGATTGCAAGCAAGCCTTCAAACAATGTCATGCCTTTTGCTTTGTAATACGCAGCAACTTCTGCCGCAAAGATTGCTGACTGCACAGCATCTTTATCGCGTACGAAATCACCAATCAAGTAACCATAGCTTTCCTCATATCCAAATAGGAAAGTATGCTGATTAGTTTGTTCAAATTCTTTGATTTTTTCTCCAATGAATTTGAAGCCAGTCAATGTATCTAATGTTGGAATACCATATGCTTCTGCAATTGTTCTTCCAATTTCAGATGTTACGATTGTTTTAATAACAATACCATTTTCAGGCAGAATACCTTTTGCTTTTTTCTCTGACAGCAAGTACTCAAGCATTAACGCTCCTAATTGGTTACCAGTAAGAACTGTATATTCTCCTGTTAAGTCCTTCACAGCAACACCAAGGCGGTCTGCATCTGGATCTGTTCCTAAAAGAATATCTGCATCAATTTCTTTTCCATAACGGATAGCAATTTCAAATGCAGCATGCTCTTCCGGGTTTGGAGATTTTACTGTAGAGAAGTTTGCATCTGGCAGCTCTTGCTCCTTAACAACTGTTACATTGCCGAAGCCAAATGCATGTAGTCCTGCGCGCACAGGCTTATTCGCCGTACCGTGCAGCGGTGTGAAGACGATTTTCAAATCTTCCGCTTCTGGAAGCTTGTTAAGCTGAATAGTTTTCAGCTGTTCCACATAAGCTGCATCAACGTCAGCTCCGATATATGTCAATAAGCCTTGTTCTAATAGCTCAGACTCTTCGAGCACTTCGATTGTAAGCTCATCTTCTACTGCGTTTACATATTTAATAATCACATCTGCGGCTTCCGGAGGCAGCTGCCCACCATCTTCCCCATATGCTTTAAAGCCATTATATTCAGGCGGATTATGGCTTGCAGTGATAACGACACCAGCAAATGTATTAAGGTGGCGCACTGCAAATGATAGCTCAGGTGTTGGGCGGAGCTCTTCGAATACATAGGATTTGATACCAAGCTTGCCCACTACTTTTGCAACTTCCAACGCAAATTCTGGTGATTGGTGACGGGAGTCATATGCTACTGCCACACCGCGCTCCATCGCCTCTTTGCCTTGTTCTAGTATGTATTTTCCCAATCCTTGGGCAGCTTTACGCACTGTATAGATGTTCATGCGGTTGATGCCGGGGCCAAGTTCGCCGCGCATTCCGCCAGTGCCAAATTCTAAATGCTTGTAAAAGCTATCCTCGAGCAGTTTTTCAGATTTTTGCAATTCCAGCAATTGCGCTTTTAAATTTGGCTCTAAATCTTCAAAACTAGCCCATTTTGCTACTATATCTTGATAAACCATATTGCCAGATTCCCACCTTTAATTAATATTTTTACCTGTCTTAACATTACCTAAAATATGTATATATGTAAAGGGCAATCCGGGGCAGAAGCCATCGTTTTCCCTTTACTAATTTAGGTATTTACTCCTTAGTTTTCGTCCATATTTCAATCAGCGGTCCTCGCTTACCAAATATGGGATCTTCTTCGGGAAATGGAGCGTTTTCTATTTCTGCAATAGCAGCACGGTAATCCTCCTCCGTATCCCTTCTTGTATTATAATCCTGTCCGTTAGGATATGCACCAATGACTTGCAAATCCGGAGTCCCGGACAGCCTCTTATGGCCAGTTCCAGCAGGTAGCAGCAGAACATCACCTGCATGAAGAACAAGCTTGCTCCCTTGTTCCCCGCCAATTTGCACCAAAGCAGAACCCTTCATTATCCCAAGCACCTCATGGGCATTACTGTGATAATGATGGTATGAGAAAACTCCATCCACCCAGCTGTTTCTCCAGTTATGAGATTGGAATATCTTCCCTATATTATGTTCACTATTTTTTAACACCCGCTTATAATGCAGGACTGGAAATGTAGGATGATTAGGAATAAAGCCATTTGGCTCAAAGTAGTAGAGCGTGATATCTCGAGTCATCTTAGCCCACTCCCCCTCTCTACCTTCCCTATACCCCCTTTAAGCAAAAATCACTCCTACTAAAGCATTAAAAAAGTTTTTTGTATTTTCATCAATATACTTTAAATTCCATTTTTCTTGCCGATATAGAAAGAACCCACATAAGAAAAGGAACAGCGCCTTTTGATCTAATTTTATCCCTTTACATACGGTGCTTTGTTTTCGTTTCTACAACTTATTTTTCTTAAAGGAGAAGGACAGGTAATGAACATCAGCATTAAACAAAAACTTATCGGAAGCTTTATTATCATTTCCCTCATTTTTACCATTGCTTCCTATTACTCTTACAGCAGCTCCAAAAAAACAGAAGATTCTTTTGAATATCTTATTAACACTGTTGCTGAGCTGCGCACTATCAGTGATGAAATCAAAACTAATACAGCACAGCAAGTAGCAAGCTACAGAGGCTTTATGCTTTATGAAACACCAGAATTTAAAAGCCAGCTAAATGGAGCAAACAGCAATATTAAAAATCTTGTTGAAAAAGGCAAAAAGCTCGCAACACTTAAAGAAACAAAAGACAGACTCGATGAAATCCAAAAACTGAATGAGGAATTCTTCCAAAATGCAAACTCTGTTATGAACAGCCTGTCAAGCCCGTCCACCAATAAAGAGGCAGCTATTGCTGAAGGCTTAGAAACAATTACACCTCTTTCAAATAATATGTTAGACAGAACCACCTCCTTAATAACATGGCTAAATAACGAGATTATGGAACCAAAAATAGCTGAAGCTCAACAAGATGCGCAAAACCGTTCCCTTATCATCTTGATTGTCAGCATTGCAGCAACTGTCATTGCTATTGCTGCAGGTGTGTTCCAGTCGCTCTTTATTACAAAACCAATCAGCAAGCTGCAAAGAAAAATGCAGCAAGTCGCAGACGGAGATTTAAACACAGAACCGCTGTTGCTTAAAAATAAAGATGAAATTTATCACTTGAATGAATCATTTACACAAATGCAAGACAGCTTAAAAGACATGATTACGAAAATTGCCAGCAATGCAGACCATGTTGCTTCAAGTGCAGAACAGCTGAATGCAAGTGCCGACCAGTCAACACGGGCAGCGGAAAACATCACATCCTCCATTCAGCAGATTGCTAGCAGCACAGACATTACAATTGCTAAAACAAACGATAACTCCAGCTCTCTGTCTGGCATCCTTAATGGTATTCTTAAAATTGAGAAGGATACAGATGTTGTCTCAGAGCTTTCCAAAACAGCTTCTAGCAATGCAGAAAAGGGCTCAAATTCTATCAGCAGCTCCTTGGCTCAAATGGAATCCATCTTTCAGTCTGTAAATCGTTCCAATAGTGTTATCGCTTCTCTTTCTGAAAGGTCTAAGGAAATCGGTTCGATCATTGATATTATCAGCAATATTGCTGAACAGACAAACCTGCTTGCATTGAATGCAGCTATTGAAGCTGCCAGAGCCGGAGAGAACGGCAAAGGCTTTGCTGTTGTTGCAGATGAAGTGCGCAAGCTTGCAGAACAATCACAAGTATCAGCAAAGGATATTTCCAGACTGTTGAGCGGCATTCAAAAGGATACTGCTGAATCAGTTGAACTATTAAATGATGCGAAGTCACAAGCAGAAAATGGTGTGAAAATCTCAACAGAAACTGCTGCTACATTTGGTGAGATTTTGAACAGCACAAAAATGGTTACACCTAAAATCAGCGCGGTGGCAGAAACGATTCAGCGCATCGCTTCATATGTAAAAGAAGTAACAGCCTCTGCTGATGAAATCGCCACATTATCAAAAGTAAATGGCAATAATACAGAGGAAGTTGCTTCATCGACTGAGGAGCAATTAGCTTCAATGGAAGAAATCAAGGCTTCCGCACAAGTATTAGCTGGCATGGCTGAAGAACTGATGACAGTTGTGAACCAATTCAAAATCTAAAATCTGAAACTATTTTAACCCACAAAGGATATTTCCTTTGTGGGTTTTTCGTGCTTATTTTTATTGTATGCTTGAACATTTCAAAAAAGACTACGCCTGTCCTACTGGCACCTTTACATCTAAGCTTTTCAGAATTTCTTCAGAGCTAGTTACAGTACCAAAAAACTGGTGTATTGTCTTTAATGACATATCATACGCTTCACGGGTGAAAGCGCCTGTACAATCAGACAATAGAAGCACATCATAATCAAGCATAAAGCCGTCTCTGGCAGTTGATTCCACACATATATTTGTGCTGACACCTGCCATAAGCAATGTTTCAATTTCCATGGCGCGGAGGACAGAATCAAATCTTGTGTTGATAAAAGCACTATAACGATGCTTCACCACAATAACATCCTCTTTTTCGTCTGGAGTTAATTGGAAGAATTCAGCACCCCATGTGTCTTTGCGGCAAAGATCTGTTTGGCTTTTACCCTTTAATCGCTTTACCCAAGTCTTTGAGTCTGTACTGTCCTCATGAATTGTCTGAATGTAGATTACCGGCACGTTCTTTTCCTTGCATTCACGTATCATTCTATGAAGATTTGGCATCATCTGTTCCGCCATTGAGACGTCCAAGCCTTGCTTTGCCAAGCTTCCTTCTTTATGACAGTAGTCGTTTTGCACATCGACAATAACAAGTGCACTTCGAGCTGGATTCCATTCTACACCCATCCATATTCACCCTTTCCTAAGTCATTTAAGCATTGCTCCTTCTTAGTATTTGTTAAAGGCTAAACTGTATCCACAAAAAAACAACTGCTTGAAGGAGTGAATACCTTAAAGCAGTTGTTTGTAATCAGCCTGAAACTTAAATATTTAATTCAAGAGACAAGTATTTATACTCTAAATAGTCCTCAATTCCATACTTACCGCCTTCACGGCCAACACCAGATTCCTTAACGCCGCCAAACGGTGCTTGTGCAACTGTTGGCAGCGGATCATTAATGCCAATGATGCCATACTCCAACGATTCAGACACGCGGAAGATTCGCGAAACGTCATTAGTGTAAAAATAAGCAGCAAGGCCATAGACTGTATTATTGGCTAATGCTACTGCTTCCTCTTCTGTTTCGAAATCAAAGAGTGGAGCAACCGGCCCAAACGTTTCTTCCGAAGCAATTTTCATATCATGTGTGGCATGTGCTAGGATAGTCGGTTCATAGAAGAAACCATTTTTGAATTGGTCTCCTTCCGGTTTTTTCCCGCCTGTAAGCAGCTTCGCTCCTTTTTTGATAGAATCCTCAACATGCTCAGCTGTTTTTTTAACCGCATTTTCATTGATGAGCGGCCCGATTGTGATGCCGTCCTCAAGCCCATTTCCAACAACCAGTGCTGTCATTTTCTCTGTCAGTATTTGAGCGAATTTTTCACTGATGCTCTTCTGTACATAAACACGGTTTGTACATACACAGGTTTGGCCTGCATTGCGGAATTTACTTGCAATCACACCGTCTGCTGCCTTCTCCAAATCTGCATCTTCAAAGATAAGGAATGGAGCATGACCGCCAAGTTCCATCGAGATTTTTTTCATTGTATCTGCCGCGCGCTTCGCAAGCTCTTTACCTACCTTAGTTGAACCAGTAAATGTTATCTTGCGAACATCTGGGCTTTCCATCATCGCATCTCCAATTTCCTTCGGCATGCCGTGAACAAGATTTAATACGCCTTTCGGCAAACCAGCATCATGAAAAGCCTTCATGACTTCAATGGCAGTCAGCGGCGTGGACTCTGCCGGTTTAATTACTACCGTACAGCCTGCTGCAAGAGCTGGGGCAACCTTTCTTAGTATCATCGCTATCGGAAAATTCCAAGGAGTAATAGCGCCAACGACACCAATTGGCTGCCTTAATACAAGAATCCTCTTCGTTGGAGAGCTGGAAGGAACTGTGTCACCATATATGCGTTTTCCTTCCTCTGCATACCAATCAAGGTATTCTGCTGCAAGCTGCACTTCTCCTCTGCTTTCTGCAAGAGGTTTTCCCATCTCTGTTGTAATGGTGTTTGCTAATGAATCAACACGGTCACGAAGTAAATCAGCCGCTTTTTTCAAATATACATACCTGTCTTTTGCTGTCAGCTTCGACCACGCACTAAGCGCCTCTTTAGCAGCGCCAATAGCTATTTGTGCATCTTCCTTTCCGCCTTTTGCTGTTTCTTTAATCAGCTCTCCTGTGGCCGGATTATGAACAGGATATGTTTCACCGCCTAGCGCTTCACACCATTCTCCATTTATATACAACATATATAATCCTCCTTTTTGGATGCGGGCAATTTAAGTTGTTGGATTACCAAAACATTGTGCTAAAGTACACATATTTACGTTCCTTAAAGCACACCTCTTTTCATCTTAAAAACTCGATGAGGTTTTAAATCCAAAAAACTGTTACCCGATGCATGTATTTTCATTAAATTCGGTTTATGTGTTTTATAAGATACAATCCTATTTTAACAGATTGCACAGGCTATCCCCTGCCTAGAAGCTCACAGCAGGATTGGATATTAACACCAATGATACTTCAGTCTGCCTTATATTGCCCTTTAACGGGGAGTTCAGTCTTCAAATTAATATGCTTGGAAGGTATAAAAAAAGAGCGGTTTCCCGCTCTTATTCCAAGTTACCAGCAAGCATATCGTGAACCTTTTGCTTTTCCTCATCAGAAACAAGCAAGTAATACGTTCCAGTGGAAGTATCACCTGTTCCAGCAACTTCATACTGTTCTATATTATTTCTTGCATTGCGATAGTTCTTTTGAATATCCATCATTTCGTCAAAAGTCATGTTTGTTTTCACATTGCTGCCAAGCACATTTAAGATATCATCGAACTTAGAGACAGAAGAAATGCTTGCTGCCTTGTCAATGATAGCTGTCAGCACCTTCCGCTGGCGTTCATTTCTGCCGAAATCTCCGTTTGGATCAAGATGGCGCATACGTACAAATCCAAGTGCCTTCGCACCATCCAATTGGATGTTGCCTTCTGCATAATGATAACCTTTTTTATAGTAGCCTTCATCAATCCAGTCCAGTTCATTATTGACTGTAATTCCACCGACTGCATCAACAAGATCACTTAAAGCCTCCATATTTACTTGTGCATAATAATCAATATCAATGCCAGTGAAATTCTCTACCGTATCAAGAGCCATCTTCACACCGCCGTAGGCATAAGCTGCATTGATTTTTGTTGTTTTATCTGCACCGATAATTTCTGTTTTTGTGTCCCTTGGGATGCTAACTATCTGCATTTTTTTCGCTTGCGGGTTGACTGTCAATACCATAAGCGTATCAGAACGCCCTACATCCCCTTCTCTTTCGTCCACACCCATTAATGCAATCGAAATTGGCTTACTGTTGGACAAATTTTCTTCCCTTTTCTTTGCCGCAGATTGCTCCTCATCATCGATTGGCTGGTACATCTTATCTGCCGTTTTTTCCACATAATGATAAAGATAAGCCGCATATCCGCCAATTCCTAACACAAGCACGGCAAGGATACAGCCGATTGTTATCAGAATTTTTTTCTTCATATCATTCTCTCTTTCTTAGTCAAAATATGTTTGATAATAGCAAATAAACATTAAAAGAACATGAAAAACAGGCGATTCACATAAAAAAAGCTTCCATAAGAGGAAGCTTTTTCCTTACCAAGAAGCTACACAGCCATCTGTTCTCGACTCTGTTCCGCCTGCAAGAACACCGTTTTTCTGACGAACAATAATCTGGCCTCTTCCGAACGAACCAGAATCAAGAGCCCATTGCACTTCGTGGCCTTTTCTTGCTAATGCGTGAGCAATATGCTCAGGGAAGGACGGCTCAATATGAACGACCTTTTTCTCCACCCACTGCCAGCGTGGAGCATCCAATGCAGATTGTGGATTTAGAGAGAAGTCAATCAAGTTCATCGCTACTTGCAGATGACCTTGAGGCTGCATGAAGCCACCCATTACACCAAATGGGCCGACCGCTTCATTATCCTTTGTGATAAATCCAGGAATAATTGTATGATATGTTTTTTTGCCAGGAACGAGCGCATTATCATGCTCAGGATCAAGACTGAAGCCATGGCCTCTGTTCTGCAGGGCTATGCCTGTTTCGGGCACAACTACACCAGACCCAAATCCCATATAGTTGCTTTGAATAAAGGAAACCATATTGCCTTCTTCATCTGCTGCTGCTAAATAGACTGTTCCTCCTTTTGGCGGATTACCTGGCATTGGCTCAATGGCCGTTTCACCAATAAGGCTGCGTCTAGCCTTGGCATATTCATCAGACAGAAGCTCTGCAGTTTTAACACTCATTTTATCTTCCTCAGTGATATATTTAAGACCATCTGTGAAAGCAAGCTTCATTGCTTCAATTTGAAGATGATATGTTTCAACTGCATCCTTTGCAGAGAACTGATCCTCCTTCAGCGTGTTAAGCGCCATCAAGGCAATCAGTCCTTGGCCGTTAGGTGGTATTTCCCAAACATCATAACCTTTATAGTGGACAGAAATCGGGTCGACCCATTCAGGAGCATAAGCTGCCAAGTCTTCCTTCCTAATATAGCCGCCGTATTTTTTAGAAAATGCATCAATTTTATCAGCAATTTCCCCTTTGTAGAAAGCCTCGCCATTCGTCTCGGCGATAGCGCGCAGTGTTTTGCCGTGATACTCAGACTTCCATATATCGCCGATTTTTGGCGGTGTGCCATTGGGAGCAAAGGTTTCAAACCAATTTTGAAAAACATCATCTGTACAGGCTTTAGAAAATGCTTGATGTGCTTTCTCCCAAAAGTGGCCTAATGTCGCCGATACAGGATAGCCTTCTTCTGCATAAGCAATCGCCGGTTTTAGCACCTCTGTTAATGGCAGCTTACCGAACTTCTTAGATAATTCAACCCAAGCTGCAGGTGCGCCAGGCACCGTTACTGGAGTTAAGCCATACTTAGGCATCTTTTCATGACCTGCCTCTTTCACAGCATCAATCGAGATTGCACTTGGAGCAGGGCCGCTGGCATTTAAGCCATGAAGCTTATTATTAATCCAAACAATTGCAAAGGCGTCCCCGCCAATGCCGTTTGAAGTAGGTTCAACGACAGTTAAGGCTGCTGCAGTAGCTATTGCCGCATCTACTGCATTCCCGCCTTTTTTTAGAATATCAATCCCTGCTTGTGCAGCAAGGGGCTGGGATGTTGCAACCATTCCTTTCTTCGCATAAATGGTGTTTCTTTTTGATGGATATGGATTGTAAAGCGGATCGTGATTTAGCATAGTGCCTCCTGTTATGTATGTATTGGGCAGGGTTACCCTTTTATAATGAAAATTTATAATTTTCTATTATTTTAACATAAGAAATCATTTAGCTATACAGCAAATTAAAAAAAGCAGCAATTCTTGATGAATTGCTGCCTCATTTTAACAGAAAACCGCCTGCGGCAAGGATAGCTATCAGAACTAGCAAAAATCCGTATTTGCCCAATAATAGCGAGACCTTGCTTGAGCGTTTCCTCTTTACTTCCTTTAGAAGCTTCTTAAAAGACTGTGATCTTATTGCCTTTAACTTACGCTGATAGTCTTTATCCTTCCAGATTGAATTACGGTCTCCGGCTAGATAGCCTTTGAGTGATCGAACATAGCCAATATCCTGCATTCCATATTTCTTGTATGACCATCTAATATACTCGAGCATCTGCACACCAGTACCATAAATAGCAAGAAAAGCAAACAGCTTGTCATGTTCTACCTTCCCGTCACGTCTTTGGAAGAAAAGGACAAGTCTTTCAAATGGTTCAAACAGACCTGCTTCTTTCATCATATTTTTTCCAGCTTGCTTTGCATCATCTACAAGATAACCATCAACAAGCTCTGTTATGCTGTAAATATGATCTATCTGCTCAAAAAATGCTTTATATAGCGCACTGAGCAGTCTAAAGATTTCCCCTTCCACACCCTTTTTGTAAAGGGCAGCATCCCTTTGCCCTTGAGGTGAAAGAAACAGCACTCCAAAAATGCGGACATCCTCCAGCTGCAAGCGCTCCAATTGAGCCAGCTTCAAAAGCTCCAGCTTTATATCTGGCATTACTACCTCTATAAAGTCAGGATGTATGTGCTGTTCTGTTAAAAAGACAAATAATTCTTCTGCAACAAAGAAGGGCTTGCTGCTTTTTTTCACTTCAAGCAGGAAGCGTTTTTTAACACGCTTAACAAATTCCTTATCATCAATAAAGAAAGAATGCGCATGCAAAAGATCTGCCAAATTGGCTAGGAATAATTCAAGCGAGTGCCGCTGACTGAGTTTATCGTCTACATGAAGAAATAGGACCTCTTGATAGGACCCTTTAATATCATCCATAAAGAGAAGAACCTGCTTATATAAAAGTGGGTATTTCTGCAATAATGTCCAAATCTCATGAGCAAGCTGCTCATCATTGAAATAAGCAAGTGTTCTTACCGTAAACTCCACCGCTTCGACCTGACGAGTTATTTGGTTGATCGCAAACACAGCCTTCATATACTCTTTTGCAATCGCCGGGTCTTTTTGGAGCCTTTCCCTGTGCAGAATCTTCCCTGTTATGTCGATTATTTCTGGTTTTTCTTTATGGTTTTTTTGAAGCAATGCCAATAGAAGCTGCAAAATACCTAGCTTATCCCGTTCATAACCATCATAAGCGGTTTCCTCCAGCAAATAGATGGCACATAATCGATTATAATAGCTGATATTCAGTTGATCAGCCAGCTTTAAACCTTTCAGTGCCCTTTCTGCAAATAGGAAAAAATCATCCAGTCTTGAAGCTGTCTGCAGGGCATCATATGCAAAATCGAGGTATTCATGTTTTTGTCCTTCCATATCCACACCACTTATTCTTTTCGTTGTAAAATCAAAAACAAACTGATTTTCGAATACATGATTTCTTAGTCGAATGCTCCCTGGCTCCACAAACATCAAATGAACATATTTTTGCTTTGCTGCAGCTTCCTTGAACGATACAGCCCCCAATACTGCCCTCGCAGCATATGGCAAATGTATGTACAGCAGTTCTAATAAAGTCATTGCATGCCTACTATGCTCAAGAATAGGTACATCTAGGGATATATATACGGTTTTTCCGCTTTCTGTTGCAGCTAAACAAGCCAACAACAGTTTTTTAAAGATGCTTTCATCGATTTTCAGGCTGTAAAACAGCTCCTGCTTTTTTCTATATATATTTTCCGTCTTTTTGCAGGGAATATCCGCTAATTCTGCCAATGATTCCTCATCATCCACTTCCGTCCCATTTGCAAACTGGGCATGAAACAGTTTTTCAGGATTTTTAACCCACTCATCCTTACTCGCACCAGGAATGATAAAATAATGCGCCGATAGTATATTAGACTGAGCATTAAGCAGCTGTTGGCCGATGACAAGTTGTCCTGTTTCAGGCTGGATAAGCAGAAAAGAAGGAGGATAGTTATCCTTATGCTTATTATCCTTCTGTATCTCTGAACTGGAAAGAGGTTGAAGATACTTTTCAATAAAGTCCTCATCAAGCTCAGGAGTGAATATGGCTCTGTCTATTCCTTCCCCGAGCCCTTTTTTACTCTTCATATATATGTATTGCTGAATAAAGTTATTGCCCACATGGCGCCCCTCCCTTCTGTGAAAATTGCCGATCATAAAAGAGAAACATATTTTTTAAAGCTTGCTTTGGACGTATATAGCTCTTCCGCCAAATGTTGTTTTTTATTTGTCATATAATGCAAATATTACACTATATTAGTACTACCGTAAACGGATTATTACTAGTATAATAGAACGTTTTGCAAGAAAACTGTACGAGCCGTTATATTTGCAGCAAATAAAAAAAGCAGACACGTAAATACGTGCCTGCCTATACAGAAATTGAAATACTGTCTGCTGCTTTTTTTACTGCTTTATATAGACCAAAACCGGCCATTGTGCCCACCGTGTTTAAAATAAGATCATCCACATCGCTCCATCTGTATTCCATAAACCATTGGATGGATTCAATCGCTGCCGATAAGCAGCAGCCAACTGCCGTACATAAGATAAATTGGTTAAATCTCGGTAAAGCAAGCGGCAGAAAAAAGCCGAATGGCATAAACAAGGCGATATTGCCAATGTTGTTAACGATGAAAGTAAAAACGGACCGCTCAACAAACATTTCCTTTATCATCAAAAACGGAACAAAGTTATGCCCGCCTGGTTCAATTCCGATACCTAAATAACGATTTGGAAACATTGTCATGATAAAAATAAAACAGATGGAAGCAAGCAGCATCAGCCTTTTGTTCCTTTTATTTAATTTGACCACCTAATCATCTTCCTTGCTCTTTCAATTTTGAGTTTTGCTTATCATAACACATTTTCCAAAATTTCCATAAAATAATCCTCAAACAAAAAAGAGCCTGCCTTTTAAAATAAAGGCATGACTCCTATTTTTATGAATTATCGAATTGTTAACAGCTTATTGTTTATAGAAAAGCTGCTGATAGTAAGCGATGGCAAAATCAAAAAAGTACATTAGCGAAAATCTTTCTGAGGAAAATCCTGTTTTGTCATGAGTGTCACCATTTAAATAATAAACAATATCAGCATTTTCTAAAAGGTCTTCATCCTGATTATGTGTTATTAGGATGATTTTCGCCTTCGTTTTTGTCAGCTTTGTCATTAGTTCCTCATTGCCTTTAACAAATCTTCCCGACGGACTTGCAACAATCGCAACGGAATTTTCATCTAAGTCGTCCATATCTGTCTTTTGTTCCTGCACATCTGAATAAGCGCTTACAAATTTTCCTAATCTTACAAGCCTGAATTGAAAATCCTGTGCCATTGCTTGAGACAGCTGTGTGCCATAAAAAGAAACCTTATTAGCATGGTGAATGCATTCCATAATGCCCTGCACCTTTTCGACATCAATAATATTCTCTGATGCCTTCAGCCAGCCGACAATCTTTTCATAAAGCACTTTTTGCAGGACTTCGCCAATCTGCTCTGGATTATCCACTTTCTGCGACTGGAAAGCTGGTGACGCATCCATCACACTTATTTTGGCATAATCCTTAAATTCCTGAAAGTTCTTGTAGCCAATCCTGCGGCAAAACCTCGTAACAGCAGCAGGTGAAGTAAAGCAGGAATCTGCCAATGCACTTATATTCATATCTGGAATCTTATAAACATCGCCTAGCAATTTCAATGCAATGAAATAATTCGTATCCCTCGTTTTATGATTATTAATAAAGTCCAACAATCTAAATATAATATCCTTCATCTTTATCACCACTTGCTTCATAGTTGTACAGCTAAAATGAAAACCCTGCCATCTTTCCTAGTTTTATTTTGATTTCATAAGAATGAAAAAGCAAGTCTTTTGATACATACAAAAAAAACCACTCTATTTAATAGAGCAGTTTTCTATGTATATTTCTCTTACTTTTTACTGCGAAGCTCTTTAATCACTGCCATAACATCCATCTCTCCAAGCTCGCCATCAAGGGCATCCTTGTATGTATGATAGGCAGAATTTCCAATCGCATTTAATTCTCCTGTTTCCTTAGCAAGACGCAAATCCTTTGCCATATGCTTCAATGCAAAGGCAGCCGGATACTCATCCTTTAGAATGGCTGGTGTTTTCATTTTAGAAATCGCCGTTCCTACTGCACTCTCATTAATGATTGTGAGCATGTCTTCTATTTGAATTCCTTGTTTTTCGGCAAACAGTACAGATTCAGCAATTCCTTGCACAGTAATGCCAAGAAGCAGGTTGATTGCAAGCTTCGCATTGCTGCCAGATCCGCTTTCTCCTAAGTAAATGGACATTTTGCACATCGGCTCAAACAATTCCTTCACCGAGTTAAAAGTTTCCTCTTCGCCACCTGCAAGCACAAGCAATTTTCCTTCCTTTGCAGGAGCAACACTTCCAGACACAGGAGCATCTACAAAGCCGATTCCCTTCTCCTTCGCCGCTGCATAGACCTGCTGCGACGTAGATGGTGCAACCGTGCTCATATCAATGAAAACCTGTCCCTTCTTTGCTGAATCCAGCAGTCCTTTTGAAAAATATAAATCCTTAACTGCTTCATCATCAGAAACCATCGTGAAAATAACATCACTGCTTTGCACAAGCTCTTCAAGGGATTGTGCTAGTATTGCTCCATCTTCAATCAGCTCACTTGCCTTTGATGCTGTTCTGTTAAAAACTGTCACACTGTAACCTGCCTTCAACAGATTTAAGGAGATTGGCACACCCATATTTCCTAAACCGATCCATCCTAACTGCATTATTAAAGCACCATCCTTGTGGATTATTTTTCTTATATTTTACCATAATATCCATTAGCAGTGACTGGGTTGCGATAAGCAATAATCATGAAAAATAATCAAGAATGAGAGAAGTCAGCAGCCCTAAGGCAGTAATTAATCCTGTAACAGATCCACCTTCTTCATATGCTTCAGGCATCATCGTCGAGCCTACCATGGCAATAATTCCCCCGCCAGCAAACGCACCTATTCCAGCCATTAATTCTTCTGAAGCATGATCAAGGAAAACATAGCCGCAGAAGGAGCTCGCTGTTGAAATTACTAGCACAGTGATCCACAGTACGAGAATCTTCTTTTTAGAATAGTTGCTTTTCAGCAGCCCAGTTGTACTAGAAAGTCCTTCTGGAATATTGCTGATAAAGATGGCAATCACAAGCAAAGCACTCACACTGTTTTGTCCTATTAAACTGGCCCCAATCATAATCGACTCAGGAATCGCATCCATAACTGTCCCAATAAAAATCGCCAGCCCTGATTGATTGCCCTCTTTGTCACCAGAAGACCTTTTCCTGTCCTTCGCACCATTTCGCGATACAAGCAAATCCAATACAAAAAAGACAACTGCCCCAGCCAAAAATCCTATACCTGTCGGCAGCAAACCTCCGCTTTCCACCGCATCACCAAGGAGCTCATATGTAGAAGCACCAATTAACACTCCTGTACCGAATGCCATTATAAAGCCTATTATCCTCTTTTTAATCGGCAGTAATAGTGCAGCTAAAGCACCTAATAAAACAGCCGAGCCAGAAATACCGCCCCACATCGCTGCAGACCACATGCGTAACCCTCCTTATTCTTATGTCTTTTTATATCTTTCTCTTTTTTTGTTCTATTAAAACCAGTGGTTGGTTTGGCAGAACTACAACAATGGAAATTTTCTCCATATAGTAAATTTGTGGTTATCTTAACATCATTAATTAGGAAAAAGCTTCTATATTCTCTCAGCAAACACTAACCACACTGCCCCTCCCTCGAATCTGCTATAATATTTTTAAAATAACTTATGAAAGGAGGACAACTCGATGCTAAACAGCGACAGTTCTATCCCGCTCTATTTACAGTTGAAGCAGGCCATAACGGAGAACATTAATCGCGGGGTATATTTGCAAGGTGAAAAGCTGCCGACAGAAACGGAGCTTTGTGAGGCTTATAATGTCAGCAGAATTACTGTCCGTAAAGCAGTGCTGGATTTGGTTGAGGAAGGTCTGCTTGTGAGGCAGCAAGGCAAGGGGACTTTTGTGAAGCGGCCTAAGCTGAAGAGAGAGCTTGTTTCTGTGAATGGCTATTCAGAATATATGGTGTCATCGGGAAATACACCGCATTACAAGCTGCTTTCTTATACGATTAAAGAGGCTTCAAAAGATATTTCTGAGAAGCTGAATATTCCAATCGGCTGTAATGTGCTGGAGCTGAGAAGAATTCTGTACCGTGATAAGGAGCCTCTGTCTTATGAAATTTCGACTTATTCTCTCGATCTGTTTCCTGATTTGGATCAGCATATTTCAGAGGATGTTTCCATGCACGGCATTTTAATAGATAAATATGATGTTGCTCCTGCCCGTAACAATAAGATTCTGAATGTAGTCTTTGCGAGTTTTGAAGAAGCTGAGGCTTTAAGCTGCGGTATAAGTGATGCTTTATATGAACTAGAGAAGATTGCGTATAATGATGAACAGGTGGCTATTTATATGTCTATTCTTTACTATCACACAAATCATGTCAGCTTTACGATTTCAAGCCCCTTTGACCAACAATAGGCTGGCATCTCTTGATGCCAGCCTTAGTTTGTTTCCTCCTATTAATATTCCAATTTCCACATATATCTTCTTTTTGTAAGAGGATGATTGCGGACGATTGCCAGCTGCTCTGCATAAACTCGGATGACTCCAGAAATCAACATTGGATTAAAGTAGTCGACTACTTCGCTTGAAATCGCGGAGCCAAGGCCAAAGTCTTTCGCATCCACAACCGTTGTTTTTGCATCAAAGCGCTGGAGGAATTCTAATGCTCTCGCATCCATGCTTCTTGTTCTGCCGTCATTCATCAGCAAAAGGAATGGCACGTCTTTATCCACCACTTCGAATGGGCCGTGGAAGAACTCTCCGTCATGGAATGTGCCTGAATTAATCCATTGCATTTCCATCAGCAAGCAAATCGAGAAGGAATAAGCTACCTCATGTGTGGCACCGCTGCTCATTACATAGATGACTTCATCATCCTTATACGCATCAGCAAAATTTCTAGCTTGTGGAACAACAGAAGCTACTGCATTGTTTATCAAGCCATAAATTTTATCAAAGCCATCGAGCATTTTTTCGTAATGCTCATATCCTTCAAATTGATTCAATATTTCTGTTGCCAAACCTAATACTTTTGTCATTTTCTCCATTTTAGCTGCATAGCTCTCATGGAAGCCATGGTACACAACATATTCAGCATCTGATGTAATAGCTGAATCTTCCACATGTGTAACGGCAATGACATGTGCTCCTCTTTCCTTAGCAAGAGAAGTTGCTTCGACTGTTTCCGGAGTAGCTCCTCCTAGTGAGCATGTGATAACAATGCTTGTGTCATCAACCGAAACAGGTGTAGCAAAGTTAAATTCATTAGCAGTATAAAGACTTGTTCTAAGCTGTCTTGCATTTCCTTCTAAAAAGTATTTGGCCGGATACAGCTCCGCTTTGGATGCACCGCACCCAACGAAGAATACACTTTTAATTTCGGGTTGTTGTTCCTTAATAGCTGAGATAATTCTATTCAATTCCATTTTTTCATTCCTCCTAAAGTTTTGATATATATTGTGACAGGCAGCAATGCTGCCGAATTCCCATTTTTCAATTGCTGAAATAAGGTTCAAATGCCTTCATATTGCGCTTGTCATGTTCACCAGGATTTGTGAAATATCTGGAGTCAGTAATTTCTTGGCCTAAATAGCCTGTATAGCCGTTTTGCTTCAGCGTGGCCAGAAATTCGCCGAGGTTATGATGACCATCTCCCCAAATCAAATGGCCATAAGGATTGCCGTCAACAAAATGAGTATGGATGATGTTCGCCCCAAAGACATCGAACCAGTCTTGCAATGTTTCCCCTGCAACACCCATTGCAGTTGTGTCTACCAGAATCTTCATATGTGGATGATTAATTTCATCAAACATTCTTTTCGCATCATTCACCGTAATAACAAGATTGGATTCTTCTGGCCGCAAGCTTTCGAGCGCCAAAGTGACACCTTCCCTTTCAGCCGTTGCGGTGAGTCTGGACAGCATTTCACTGGATCGCTTCCACGCTTCCTCTCGATCTTCATCAAGATAGCCCCAGCCTGAATTGCACTGCATGATTTCACAGCCCAGCTCAGCAGCTGCTTTAATGCCATTAGAGAAATATTCAAAGCTTTTTTCAAAGATTTCCGGCTTTGTTGCCGCGAACTGGTATTGGTACATACAGTTTTCCGGAGTGAAACAGACGAGCTGCAAGCCTCTTTCTACTAGCTTTTTCTTAAGAACCTTGCAGTCAGAATAGACCGTCGGATCTAAATAATAATGGGGAACTCCCGTCCAGAATTCGATAGATTGGATTCCTGCTGCAACTTGTGCATCCAAAAAGGATTCGAGCGAGTAACGCATATAATGAATATTCATACCTGCTACTTGGTCTCTTCTTATAAAAGACATCCTTTATACCCTCCTTGTATAGTTATACCGTTTCATACACCTTGCCGTATCCGAAGGAGCCGTCTACTAAGCATTGGTTTGAAGCGAAATCAGCGGCTGTCTGCAAGCTTTTCTTAATCGCAGCATCCCTGCCTTCCTGCCCTTTTCCATTTAAATAATGGATAATGAAGGAGGTGATAAATGAATCTCCTGCTCCCATCGTATCGACAGCTTTTACAAGCTTTGGCTCCTGCATATAAAATCTTGCTCCATCAAAAAGCAAAGCTCCCTTTTCACCCAGTGTGCATAATACAAGCTCGCATCCTAAATCGATTGTTTTGGTCATTAAGTTTAAAATATGGTCTAATTTCATATGACTGCAGGAATAATAGGCAAAATCTATTTGGGGTGCAATCTGATTGACCTGTTCTTTGGTGAAATCAGACGAAAAATCAAAGCCGATTGGCACTCCCAGTGCTTTTATTTTCGATAATTCCTTTTCTGCGAAACCGTAAAGCCCAGTATGCACTAAATCAAATGTGCTTATATAACGATAATCTTCGTCTGTCAGGTTCAAGCCGTATTCCCGGAGAACGCCGCAGCGATTGCTGCCAATAAACACCCTGTCTCCATCCACTAGCGTTACTCTGGCACAGCCATTTTCCCCTTCATACACTTTGCTTCGGGAAACATCTAATCCAATTTCCTTAATGCTTGCTTGAACATGGTCTGCTTCTTCATCTGTTCCAAAAGCTCCTAAGAAGGCTGCTGCTGCGCCAAACCGCTGTGCATATACGGCAAAGTTGAGCGCGTTGCCCCCGGGATACATCGTTTGAGTATGTTCATATTTATCGACGACATTATCGCCTATTCCGATTACTTTCAGCATAAACCCCACCTCATTTAAAGAACTTTTGATAGAAAATCGATGGTTCTTGGATGCTCAGGCTTCGCAAAGAAATCTTGCGGGTTATTTTCCTCAAGGATTTTTCCTTGATCGATAAATAAAATCCTGTCTCCGACCTCTTTGGCAAAGCCCATTTCATGTGTTACAACAACCATTGTCATTCCTTCCTTTGCAAGATCCTTCATGACGGCAAGAACCTCTCCGACCATCTCTGGATCAAGTGCTGATGTCGGCTCATCAAACAGCATCACTTCCGGCTGCATCGCCAAAGCCCGGGCAATGGCAATCCGTTGCTGCTGCCCGCCTGAAAGAGAGGATGGGTAAACATCCATTTTCTCCAAAAGTCCAACTTTTTTTAACAGTCCGATTGCCAAGTCCTTTGCCGCTCCTGTCTTCAATCCCTTTACACGGACAGGTGCATGGCAGATGTTTTGACAAACGGTTTTATGAGGGAAAAGATTGAATTGCTGAAAGACCATCCCCATCTTCTCCCTGACTTTATCAATATTGGTATCCTTCGATGTGATGTCCTGCTCATTCACATAAATATGACCGCTTGTCGGTATTTCAAGAAGATTTAAACAGCGCAGTAACGTGCTTTTTCCAGAACCGGAAGGACCGATAATGACAACAACCTCCCCCTTTTGGATGGTTACATCAATGCCTTTGAGCACTTCACTTTTCCCATAGCTTTTATGCAAGTTTTTAACGCCTATCACTTGTTTTCAGTCTCCTTTCAACCACTGCCAACAGTCTCGACAATGTAAAAGTCATGATTAAATAGCCAATAGAGGCAATGATGATTGGCTCTAATCCTAATGCCGTATTTCCTCTGACAATCGTTGTTTTGTACATTAGCTCTGCAACACCGATAATAGACACGATAGACGAGTCCTTAATGCTGCCGATAAACTGATTTCCAAGTGCTGGCAAAATATTCTTGAATGCTTGTGGAAGAATGATGTCAAACATTGCTTGTCTCTGACTCATACCAAGGCTTCTTGCTGCCTCCATTTGCCCAATGTTTACTGCATCAATTCCGGAGCGAATAGTTTCTGAAATATATGCTGCTGCATTAAGTGATAAAGCAATGGCGCCTACTGCCAGATCAGGAATGTCATAGCCGACGAACAACAGCGGCACCCCTATGTAAATGATGTAAATTTGTGCAAGCAGCGGTGTACCCCTGATAAACTCGACATATATATCGCCAATCCACCTTAAAACAGTAAATCTTGACCGCCTTAGCAGTGTCAGACCAACTCCAAAGATGCTTCCCAATATCACGGCAATGACAGCCAGGATAATAGTGATGTATGCCCCAGTTAAAAAGAACTGATAGTAATCCCCGAAAAATGAAAAGTTCATTGTGTCACCCCTTATCCCAAAACTGTCTCACATACAATATTTAGAGAAGGCAGCTCACAGCCCAATAAGGGGAAGCTGCCAGCCATGCTTATTAGCTATAACTACTAAACAATCAGTCTTCGAGCTCTACACCATCCATGGCATCTTTCAGCCATTTCTCATAATCTGGCTTAATTCTTTCAATTGTTCCATTGATAGCATTCATAATTTCCTCATTTGTGCCATTCGGCATGGCAATGGCTGCACCAGCAGAAGGATCTTCATAGTAAACTTGACCTGCGACAATGCTGCTGTTTGCTTTAGCAAGGAGCGTTGCTGTCGGAATGTCCACAAGCACCGCATCGACTTTCTTGTTAGCTAAATCAAGCGACAGTTCAGTAGATTTCCCAAGAAGCTTTAGGGTTGCATCTGGCAGTTCACTTTCTAAAATAGCTTGCTGAACGGAAGTTTTAATTGCTCCTATCTTCTTATCTGCAAAATCCTCTTCAGACTTGTACTTGTCCAAATCTCCCTTCCTGACCATCATCACATTGCGCCCTTTATAGTAAACATCTGTAAAGTCAGCATTCTTTTCTCTTTCCTCTGTCGGGCTCATCGCCGAAATAATCATGTCAATCTTTCCGCTTTGCAGTGCGACAAGCAGCCCGTCAAAGTCCATATCCTTAATCTCGTACTCGACCCCTAAATCTTTTGCTACCTCATCAAGTAGTTTAATGTCCGACCCGACAATTTTGTCCTCTCCATTCTCGACAAGATGGTATTCATATGGCGGGGTTGCAGCCATTGTGCCTACGACAATCTTTCCTTTTTTCTGCAGGTCTTCCAGACTGTCGACAGCGCCGCTTGAACTAGTAGCCGATGAAGATCCACATGCTGCTAAAGCCAAAATAGTTGTTCCTGCCATCATTAATGTTGTCATTGCTTTAAAGAGCCTTTTCTTCATTCATTTCTCCCCCATTTAAATAATAGTTTTATCTAACTCGGTAATAAGACTAAATATTCAAATAACTCTTTAGAAAAATTTACGGCTATTTTACTGTCCTTGCTTATCAGCTAATATTTCAACTGATACATATAAAGCTCCTTACAATTAAAACGAGTAATCCTGTATTCTCCAACAGTTGTTTTTCATCTATTTGTTATATAACGTTATATAACGTTATAATAATACCCACGCTAACACCTGTCAATATTATTCTGAAAATTTCTACTAAACTAAAAATTAATCGTACTTTCCTCCCAAAACAAAAAAAAGATAGAGCATTATACTCTATCTCTACTAAAATATTAAACTTTCATCAGGCTGTATGTCTGCCGCGCAGTGTCCAAATTTGATAAACCATCATTGCAGATTTAATGACTGTCAAATAAGTCAGCACAACCCAGCCTCCCATCAAGTACGGTTCAACATTTGCTTGCACAGAAGCGCTCGTTAAGAAATCGCGTTTATCGTAGCATAAGTAAGCAATTAACGCTACGCCAAGTATACTTAATAAAATACCTTGTGCCAGTTTACTTTTTGTTTTCCCTGATTCTGCTGCATATTGGTTTGCCCAGCCGTCCTTCTTGTTGGCGGAAAGCTTACCGAGCCATACTTGGCCAAATGTCATTAAGTTAACCCATAAATACATTTCGGGACTTATCAATAACCCTGCCATCACCACATCTATCGGTCGATACATCGGTGTTTTTATCGCAAGAATTATATTTAACACAGATGCAAGGGCAATAGGTGTCAGCCATATCCATGACCAATAATACTGGTCTGTTGCAAGGGCGAGCGCTAGCAAGACGATAAACATCACACGAATAAGCAAGTCGGAAAAGAGCTTAACCTGATTTCGCCAAATTTTCCCCTTATGTCTTGTCTTCACACTCAAATCTTTATTTGTCAGCAAGTCCACCGTTCCTGAATTCCATTTATTCCGCTGCTCCCGGAAGGTATGATAAGAACGCATCGCATCAACAAAGCAGCGTCCTTCAGGGCTGATTAACGTTTTCCAGCCGGATTTCTGCAGCTGCCAAGTAAGCAGCATATCCTCTACATCACTGTCATTTTGCCACGGTCCATCAAGTTTATTATCATTCACAACCTCCTGCAAAGCTTCAGGTCTGAACAATGTTGCCTGACCGCCAAGAACATAAGTGCTTCCGCCATGGTATTGAAGATCAAGGAGCCAGCTCGCCATATCCTGCTTCTGCTGATGTGTCCACCATCTTGCCATCGGTCCGCCATATTCTCCGTTTGCAATCTTTTCTTCATAGAAAACATCGTCCTTGCTCAGCAAGCTTTTCTTCTTAGGCATGCGCATCGTATACTTGGCCATAACGCCGCCAATATTTCGTGCGCTCATCAGGCCTTCCCATAAATGCTTTAAGCAATTAGGAGCAAGCCTGCTGTCTGCATCCATTCCAAGCACGCCTTTAATGCTTTGTTTATAGATGATTTGCGAGTCTGTCAGCTCTTTATCGTAAATATCTAGCAAATCGCCGTATAACAGCTTCCAACCAGAATTCAACGCACCAACTTTACGGAGCTTGTTTCCGTCTGTCACGATGACCTTTAAGTTCAGATTGAATTCCTCACCTGCTGCAATGGCTCTCTCCTCTGTGCGATCAGAACAATTATCAGCAATAACATAAACATCAAGGTCTACACCTTTTGGCAATGTTTGATCTCTTAAGCCAGCAAGGCAATCTCGAATCGAATTTTCCTCATTATGAGCAGGAATCAACGCAATGATCCGCGGCCTCATATATGTTTTTTTTACACCTGGCATACTAAAAATCGACATTCTACCTTGTTCTCTTTGTACTAATAATGACATATGAATTCACCAACTCTCTCTTTTTTGTTTTATAGAAAACGTATCGTTTGTTTGTTCTTTAAAAAGAACGCTTCAGCCAAAAAAATAGGAAAAAGAAACTGTTCTATATTTTTCTTTCAGTTGTTCTTAACTAAGAACATATTAACATCTCTCTATTGCAGCGTCAATTTATTTTATTAATAAATCGACAAAAAATTAAGTGAACCATTCGTGAAATCCTTATCATAACCTTTGTAAAGGCAAATAAATTATTTCTTTATAAAGAACAGCTGGTTTTTACTATTATGATCATTAAATATTGTATTCCCGCCAGTATTTCATTATTATTAATGCAGCAAAGATTATAGTAAGTTTTAATGAAAGGATTGCCCATGATTGAGTTGAAAAACGTTTATAAAACATTTATACAAAAAGACAACGAAGTGCAGGCATTAAAAAATATAAATCTTAAGGTGGAAACAGGAGATATCTTTGGTGTCATCGGCTTTAGCGGTGCTGGCAAAAGCACGCTCATCCGCCTTGTTAATCTGCTGGAGCGGCCGACTAAAGGAGAGGTAATCGTTGGCGGTCAATCTCTGCTAGACCTTAACAGTAAACAGCTGCGGACAGCGAAGAAGCAAATTGGCATGGTTTTTCAGCATTTTAACTTATTAGAATCAAAGAGTGTGTTTGACAATATTGCAATACCTCTTATTCTGCAAAAAAGAAAAAAGGGAGAAATCCGCAAGCGGGTTATGGAGCTTCTTGAGTTTGTCGGCCTGGCAGACAAGGAGAAAGCTTATCCTAATGAATTATCGGGCGGACAGAAACAGCGTGTCGGCATTGCAAGAGCACTTGCCACCAATCCTTCTGTCCTGTTATGCGATGAGGCAACATCCGCTTTAGACCCGCAAACGACAAGGTCAATCCTCCGGCTGTTAAAGCGAATTAATGAAGAATATAATATTACGGTTATGATTATTACCCATGAAATGGCTGTCATTCAGGAAATCTGCAATAAGGTTGCCGTTATGGAACAAGGAGAGATTATTGAACAAGGCACTGTTCTTGACGTATTCTCCAATCCTGCTCATCATACTACCAAAAGCTTTGTGAGCACGATTGTTCAGCATGATCTTCCTGCAAGCATGAAAGGCAATTACAAAAACGAGCCTGGCAGCAGATTAGTTAAGCTAGAGTTTCTCGGAAGTGAAATGGCACAGCCATTTCTTTATGAATTAGTTACTCGCTTTGGAGTAAGTCCGAGAATATTATTTGCCAACACGGTCGAAATTCAGGAGCATTTGATCAGCACAATGACTGTCACACTGAGTGGCGAAGACGAACAGATTATAACAGCACTTTCTTATTTAAAAGAACAAGGAATACAAGTGAAGGAGGTGGCTGAATAATGTTTGATACATTTATAACGACAGATTTATTTATGCAGGCAATCGTCGAAACTTTATATATGGTAGGATGGTCGCTTTTAATAGGTACCTTGATTGGAGGACCGCTCGGTATCCTGCTTGTTGTAACAAGAAAAGGCGGGGTCTTGGAAAACAGGCTCTTGTATAATATCCTGAATCCGATCATAAATATTATCCGCTCCCTGCCATTTATTATCCTGCTGATTGCCATCATTCCCTTTACCAGATTTGTCGTCCAAACGACGATTGGGACAGAAGCAGCGATTGTGCCGCTGATTATTTATATTGCACCATACATAGCCAGACTTGTTGAGAATTCCATCTTAGAAGTGAACCCTGGTATTTTAGAAGCTGCTGAATCAATGGGAGCAACTCCCTTTCAAGTTATCTGGTATTTTCTGCTGCCAGAGGCCTTCGGTTCGCTCATCCTCTCGATTACAACGGCAGCAATCGGCTTGCTTGGTGCGACTGCAATGGCCGGAACAGTCGGCGGCGGCGGTGTCGGCAGCCTTGCGTTAACATATGGCTATCAGCGTTTTGACACATTCGTTATGGTAATAACAGTGATCGTCCTTATTATTCTTGTCCAAGTGATTCAATCTCTAGGAACCTTTTTAGCCCGTAAAGTTCGGAGAAGATAAAAAAACACCAAAAAACTGACCGCTTCAATAGGTCAGTTTTTTTGGTTGTTACGAAAATTTCCATATTTACGTGCATTCATTTAATAGAAACCACAATTCTAAATGGTAAAATAAGATAAAAGGAGTTGGTCTGATGTTTTTTAAAGAAGATAAAAATTTCGACAGGGTAAGTATAAATATAGCAAGCTATTCTGCTTTTATTTATTGGGGAATTTTCTTACTTATTAACGGCTTTTACGAAACCTATGGAAAAGGGCCGCTAGTCAATTCCCTATTTCTGCTGAATTCGGGATTAGTCATCTTTTTCACTAGTGAAATACTTGCTAAATGGATAAGAAAAAGAAGAACCAATGCATGATTCTTCCTTGTGAGTACTACCCTATTTCTTCAACAATTCCAGCACTGTCTCCAACAGCAGGTTAACTCCTCTTTCACAATCCTCCCATAATGTCAGCTCTGCTTCGCAATGGCTTTTTCCATTAATGCTCGGCACAAACAGCATTGCTGTCGGAATGTAGCTGGCGATAAATTGGGCATCATGACCTGCGCCGCTTGCCATTTTTCGATACGAATATCCAAGCTGTTTAACGGCGTTTTCCATCACAGCTAGAATAGCTTCATCAAACCAGACAGTCGTCCGGTCCCACTGCTTCTCTGCCTTCATTGCACAGCCTTCTAAAGCAGAGACCTCTGTAAGACTCCCAATAATATTCTCCACTTCACGAATGACAGCTGGTTCCTTATGTCTGGCTTCTAAAGTGAAGACAACTTTATTCGGGATGACGGTGTGTATATTTGGGGAGATATTCATTCTTCCAATTGTGTATACAAGGTCATCTGCTAAAGCTCCGAGCCTTGTTCGTATCTCTGCGATAATATTATGACTTGCAAATAAGGCATCTTTTCTCATATCCATTGGTGTTGTTCCCGCATGGTCCGACTCACCTGTCACTTCTATTTCATAACAGACCATCCCGACAACACACTCCACAATGCCAATCGACAAGTTCTCACGCTCAAGCACTGGTCCTTGTTCAATATGCAATTCTAAAAATGCCGCTGCTTCCTTTAAACGGGACTCTTTTAGCCCTGCATACTCGATTTTGTTTAATGCCTCCTGAAAGGTAATACCAGCTGTATCTGTTTTTTTCAGCATGGTATCTTTCTCAAATTTGCCGGATAGAATGCCTGATGCCATCATTGATGGTTCAAACCTTGCTCCCTCTTCGTTAGTAAAGTTGATGACCGTTATCGGAACAGCAGGTTTTACATTGTTTTCAACAAGTGTGCGCACAACCTCAAGGCCTGCGGCAACACCGAGGACACCGTCAAAACGTCCGCCTTTTTTAACCGTATCGAGATGGGAGCCGATTGCTATCGGCG
Source organism: Niallia laureatilytica (assembly GCF_046613985.1). Lineage (NCBI taxonomy): Bacteria > Bacillati > Bacillota > Bacilli > Caryophanales > Bacillaceae > Niallia > Niallia laureatilytica. The sequence continues at coordinate 63,218 of NZ_JBKKHP010000010.1, forward strand.
GCTTAGCCTCTTGGCCGGGAAGAGTCGCATACATATTGCCTAGATCATCAACTGTCACTGCCATGCCAAGCTCTTCACAACAATCGTAAAAATAATCCCTTGCTTGCCGGTCCTCCTCTGATAGAGACAGCCTTGTTACTCCATTGTTCTTTGTTCTGCCAAAGTCTGCAAATCTCTCTAATGAATCTTGCAATCTCTTGCCATTAATCAACAGCTTTTGCCCTTCCATGCTAACTCCTCCACTTCTTTAACTTATTTAGCAAAGTTTACTGCTTGCTGCTCTATCAGCTTTACAGCAAAATATTTCCGAGCATTCGCTGTTGATAGATGCACTGTTTCCATCTCTGCCTCTTCTTCCTTAGCATCTCGTTTTGCAAAATCTACAAACGCTCCATCTAAGTTCTCTGTTACTTTGGCGATTTTATACCCTTTTTCCAAGAGGATATCCATCTGCTCTCTCTCTTGCAGGAACTGCTCATAATCTGACATAAATCGAACCCTCCTTTTACACTCTTTCAGCAGCAGCATCTGTAATAACTTCTGCCTCTATGTCTGCTCCCTCTACTGCCCAATCGCGGCCTGCCGTTATTCCTAAATACTGGCTGTCATCTGGATCAACCATTTCTGCCTGCGGATATTTTTTGAACCACCAATATTTTGCTAAAATATAATAAAGCCCAGCACCAACCACAAAGCCGACAATAGAGGAATAAGCAGACAGCATGTTGGCGATGACTCCACCTACAATCCAGGAAATGAAGCCTGCCAGATTAAAACCTTTAAAATAGCGGAACTGGCCGTCTTTTTCATATAAGTCCTGCACATTCACTCTCCTTTTACGAAGCAAATAATAATCGGCGAACAAGATGCCGACAATGCTAGTAAGAATCCCGCCAATTACAAGCAGAGCACTGTTAAGAACAGTAAACAAACTCCAAGGCTGGGCGAGCATGCCGATGATGCCAGCAAGGACAACTCCCACCCAGAAGGGCATTTTCGGTCCGCCCACATTAGAAAAGATGGTCGCAGCCGGTATAACATTGGCCGATGTATTAGTTGACCACTGTGCAAGCACAATCATAAGCATTAGAACACCTAATGTAATTCCGCTTGCCGTTTCCTGAAGGGCGACAACAGGATCGGAGTTAGCTACAGCCATATAGGAAACAGCACCAATAATGATCATAAAGGTATTCACAATTGGCATGATGATAATGCTGCCCAACAGCTGTGTTTTGTTTCTTTTAAACCAATTTCGTTCCTTTTTCGGTGCCCGGAAATAGCGGGAAAGTGTTGGCATATCGGCTGCAAGGGTAGCCCAAAAACCCATATTGCTCATAACGACAACCATAAAGGCAGTAAATGCTGCTCCCCCTGTGACTGGACTTTCCACCCATGTCCAGATATTCTTTCCCTGCTCTACCGCTTTGTCAGACAAAGCAATATACATCCAGCAGGAAATTAAGATAATAATAGGGGCAGCCAAATCGGCAAAGCGTTCGATTGACTTGATGCCAAGAGAAGTATTAATCAGCTGGAATGCTGCAAACAGCAAGAAACAAATAAACCAATTATCAAAACCAAATAATAGATTCAAAATGGCATTGATTGCTGTCGAGCCAAAATAGGTGTTAATCCCAAACCAGCATGCGGCAGTGATGCCGCGGACAATCGATGGAATATGAGTTCCGATTGTTCCAAACGGCGCCCGCATATAGACAGGAAAGGAAAGGCCATGCTCAACTCCAATATCACCGATGATGGTCATTAATACTCCAATTGCCACAGACCCAAGAAGTGTTGCCAATATCACCAGGCCAAGGGGCAGGTGTATAATTGCGCCTCCTCCAATTGCAAAAGCTGCCAGCACGATGGCCATACCGACCCAGATGACGGCAAATCCAAACGGACCAATATTCCGTTCACTTGAAGCAATCGGCAATAAATCAGGTGATCGTAAATAATTGCTTTTCTTTTCCATACCTATCTTCACCCGCCTGAACTTATTTGAATATTGAAAATATTTAAATCACAAAGCAGGCTGATTTTATATCAGCCTATTCTGTCTTTTAAATCGTAATCGTGCTGCCTGCGGAGATTTTCTTTGCTTCTCCATATTTTGCCCGTTTAATGAATTGCCCTGCCCCAGCTTGACCTGTAAACAGTTTATTTTTAATAACAAACTCTCCTCTGGACAAAACAGACACAGGCTCACCTGTTACTTCCATACCTTCAAAAGGATTATAGTCGACAGCCATATGATGTGTTTCTGCAGAGATAACCCGCTTTACATCAGGATCAAAAATGACTAAATCTGCGTCAGAACCGACGGCGATTGTCCCCTTTTGCGGATAAAGACCAAACAGCTTTGCTGCTTTTGTTGACATGATATCCACAAACTGGTTAAGAGATATCCGTCCACCAACAACACCCTCTGAGTATAAAATACTGACACGGTCCTCAATAATTGGACCGCCATTCGGGATTTTAGAGAAATCATCTTTGCCTAAATCCTTCTGTCCTTTAAAGTCAAAAGAGCATTGGTCAGAGCCGAGAGTCTGGAGCTGGCCTGTTTTTAAAGCATTCCACAGAATTTCCTGATTATGCTTTTCTCGAAGCGGCGGTGACCAAACATATTTCGCACCTTCAAAATCAGGCTTCTCTAAATAGGATTGATCGAGCACTAAATACTGGGGACATGTTTCTCCCCAAATATCAATTCCGCTATTTCTTGCGGCTGCGATTTTTTCTGCCGCCTCGGCACAGCTTACATGCACAACATACAGCTGTGATTTTGCCAGCCCTGTTAATGCTGCTGCCCTGCCTGTCGCTTCTCCCTCTGCTTCCGGCGGCCTTGTTAAGGCATGATAAATAGGTGCTGTATTGCCTTCTTGCAATGCTTTTTTCACTAAATAGTCGATTACATCGCCGTTTTCAGCATGAACCATCACTAATGCGCCCAATTCCTTGGCTGCAAGCAATGTTCGAAAAAGAGTCTCGTCATCTGCTTGAAACTGGTTTTTATATGCCATGAACACCTTTAAGGAAGTAATTCCTTCCTCATTTATCATCGCAGGCAGCTCGTTCAAGGCAGCTTCATTTGCTTCCACAATTTGAAGATGAAAGCCATAGTCTATGACCGCTTTTTCCTTTGCTTTTGCATGCCATGCTTCTACTGCAGCCTTTAAAGGCTTACCTTTTGTAGTTAGACAAAAGTCGATAACTGTTGTAGTTCCGCCGAAGGCTGCCGCCATTGTTCCTGTTTCAAAATCATCCTTTGTGACAGTGCCTCCGAATGGCATATCTAAATGGGTATGCGGGTCAATTCCCCCTGGAAAAATATACGAGCCAGCTGCATCAATAATCTCTGCCCCGGTTTCATCCAATTGACTGCCAATTTGGGCGATTATGCCATTTTCTATACATAGATCTGCCTGATACGTATCTGCTGCTGTCACGATTATTCCATTTTTAATGATTTTTCTCATCGATCACCGCTCCTCGTAGTTTTTTATGGACGAACAGAATTTGCTAATGCACCTAATGCGCCTTGGCGCTCGTTCCAAGTCATTGGCGGAAGTCCATTTTGCATCTGAACCATATCAATCGCCCCTTCCACAGGGCATACAATAGAACATAGATTGCAACCGACACAATCTTCCTCTCTCACTTTTAAATAGCTCATGCCGCTTGCGTCCTTTAGCATATCAATGCATTGGTGAGAAGTATCTTCACAAGCGATATGGCATTTATTGCAATTGATACAAACATCATTATTGATTTTGGCAACAACGCTGTAGTTGAGATCCAAGTCGCCCCAGTCAGAATACTTCGGCACTGACTTTCCGACTAAATCCATGACAGATGACAGTCCCTTTTCCTCTAAGTAGAAGTCGAGCCCTTCTATCATATCCTCGACAATTCGGAATCCGTGGTGCATGGCGGCCGTGCAAACTTGCACACCAGTGGCACCCATCAGCATGAATTCGACTGTATCTCGCCAGCTCGATATCCCCCCAATACCGGAAATCGGCACATTGATATGCGGGTTGCGGGCACATTCTCCAACCATATGAAGGGCGATTGGCTTGACGGCTGGTCCGCAATAGCCGCCATGGGCGCCTTTCCCAGCAACATGGGGAATTGTTTCCCATGTGTCAATATCAACACCTGCCAAGCTGTTAATGGTATTGATCATGCTGATGGAATCGGCGCCGCCATGAACAGCTGCTTCAGCTGTTGCGGTAATGTCTGTAATATTTGGAGTAAGCTTGACAATAACAGGTGTTGTGGCAACTTCCTTCGCCCAGTATGTCTGCTTTTCAACCAGTTCAGGCACTTGGCCTGAAGCGGCTCCCATCCCCCGTTCCGCCATACCGTGAGGACAGCCGAAGTTCAGTTCAAGCCCGTCAACACCGACAGCCTCCACTCGTTTCACAATTTCATGCCATTTATCCTGCTGCGGTTCCACCATCAAGCTTGCTATAATCGCATGATTTGGGAATCTTTTTTTCGTTTCATAAATTTCCTTCAAGTTTACTTCTAATGGGCGGTCTGTAATGAGCTCAATATTGTTAAAGCCTGCCACTCTTTGCCCATTAAAGCTGACTGCAGCAAATCTCGAGGATACATTTAATATCGGGTCACCGAGTGTTTTCCAGACAGCTCCTCCCCAGCCAGCTTCAAACGCACGCTGCACTTGATAGCCTGAATTAGTTGGGGGAGCGGACGCAAGCCAGAACGGATTAGGTGATTTAATGCCTGCTAAATTAATGCTTAAGTCTGCCATAAACGACCTCCTAGTTTTAGTAAAAAGGCATGCTTATTTAAGCTGTCTCTGCTGTTTCTTGAGTCAGTTTCCTGTGAATCGCATAAGCACTTTCCTTCCCTTGCTGTGCGGCAGACACAACCATTGCCTCTCCCTGTCCTTTGCCAAAAATCGCATCTCCGCATGCAAATACCTTTTCGTTAGAAGTTTGATAAGAATTTAAATTAATAGAAATGACTCCGCCATCATGATCAAGTTCAAATTGCTCAATCAGGGGCAAATGACGTGATTGCCCAATCGCCTTTATTACGACGTCAACATCAAGCTTGAATTCCGAACCACAGACAGCTGCGGGCTTAGAGCGGCCATCCTCGTCAGGCTCGCCAAGCTCCATTTTCACACACTCCAGAGCTGTGACGTTGCCAGCCTCATCGCTGATAATCGTTTGAGGAGCTGTCAGCCACTTAAACTCTACTCCATCTTGTTTAGCAAATTCGTATTCAAATCGATAGGCGGTCATTTCCGCTGCTGTCCGACGATATACAATCTGAACTTGCTCTGCTCCGAGGCGGACAGAACAAGTAGCAGCATCAATCGCTGTGTTTCCTGCCCCGATAACTGCTACTTTCTTTCCGACTAAGTGATTCGTAATGGGCTTTGTCTTTGTTTCCTTCACGAATTCAATGGCATCATACACACCATCCAGTTTCTCACCAGCTATATTCAAGTCAGGGACATTCGCCATCCCTATTGCCAAGAGAACAGAATCATAGTTTTCGAGAAGAGCACTCGCAGAAATATCAGTACCTACTCTTGTATTTGTGCGGATTTCCACATCAAGACTCTTCACCTGCTCCACTTCCCAATAGGAAATTTCCTTCGGAAGGCGGAACGAGACAATTCCATAAGTGTTCAGCCCGCCTGCCTCCTTCTCTGCTTCAAAGATGGTCACCTTGTAGCCAAGCAGTGCAAGCTCTCTTGCCGCAGACAGGCCAGCAGGTCCTCCCCCGACAATCGCTATCCTTTTGCCATTGCTTATGCCTGCCTTAAACATTACTTGCTTATTCTTTATTGCCCAATCTGTCGCATAACGCTGGAGATTGCCAATCATGATTGGCTTTGTAGAGGAGTTCAACACGCAAGCTCCTTCACACAATTCCTCTGTCGGACATACTCTTGCACAGCTGGCACCAACAGGATTGGCTGTCATAATTGTTTTAGCAGACCCTTTCATATTTCCTGACGCGATTTTTTTAATAAAAGACGGAATATTAATTCCTGTAGGACATGCAGTAATACACGGCGCATCATAACAGTAAAGACAGCGGTTCGCTTCTTCTGTTGCCTCCTGTGCTGAAAGAGGCGGTGCTGCTTCTAAAAAATTAGCGGATAAATTTACTTTTGAAATGAGACTCATAGAAACCTCCTTATATTTAGGGAAGGATTTACTTCCTATTGATCTTTTTGGGTATTCTTGTTACTCGGAGTTTTATGGTAAGTCTAGGACGAAGATTCATTGGTGGAAGGAAAGCTTACAATTTAAGGAATAGTTTCATAAATTATAATTGGTAATTATTTGTTAGTCTATATAGTATTCAATCAAGTTTAGCTTCATTACGAACAGGAGAACAAGCTCTTATCTTGCTTCATGCCAGTAATACCAATGGGAGAAGGCAAATTCCCCCATGATGGCATCCGTTATTCATTAATATTATTAATGGCAGATAATCTTACAATCTACTGACAAATATTCTCAGCCAACACTTTCTTCAATGTCCCAATCAAATACATGAGATCTGCATCTGTACTTGATAAGGGCGGACAAATGGTCAGCACATTATTGTAGCCGTCGACAGTGTCGCCATTCTTCCCAATAATGAGTCCTTCCTGCCGGCACGCTTGAACAATCTTGGCAGCAAAAGCAGACGGTGCTGGCTCTTTGCTTTGTTTATTAGCAACAAGCTCGATGCCGACAATCATTCCTAATCCGCGGACATCCCCGATGTTCGGGTGAGTCTCGGCAAGGGGCAGCAGCTCCTTGAGAAGAAAGGAGCCTTTTTCTGCTGATCTGTCTACCAGATTCTCCGCCTCGATAATTTCAAGGTTTTTCAAAGCTACAGCACAAGCGGATGGATTTCCGCCAAATGTATTGATATGGCGAAAATGGACATTCTCTTCAGTTCCTTTGAACTTCTCAAAGATTTCCTTTTTTACGGCGGTCACAGATAAAGGCAGATAGGCACTTGTCAGCCCCTTGGCCATCGTCACAATATCCGGTTTTATTCCAAAATGCTGATGACCGAATTTTTTCCCTGTTCGGCCAAACCCGCAAATCACCTCATCAATGATGAGAAGGACACCATATTTCTCGCATATCTCTTGCACCTTTTCGATATACACTTTATCTGGAATCAGAATGCCGCCGCCTGTAATTAACGGCTCCATAATAACAGCGGCGATGGTTTCCTTCTGCTCCCAGATAATTTTCTGTTCCAATTCCTCTGCCCTTAAATTACTATGCTCTTTTGCTGTCATGCCGTTAGGTCGGCGGTACGGATCGGGAGGTGCTACGTGCAGGAAGCCAGACGCTAAAGGCTCATATTTATATTTCCGCAATGCCTGTCCTGTTGCAGCTAACGCTCCCATGGAGCTGCCATGATAAGCTCGATGCCGGGAAATGAACTTATAGCGGCCTGAATTCCCATTTTGCTGGTGATATTGGCGGCTGATTTTAAAAGCTACCTCATTTGCTTCTGAACCGCTGTTTGAATAGAAAATCATATATTCGCCTTCCAGCCATTCATTGATTTTTTCTGCAAGCTGTATAGCAGGCAAGTGGCTCTGTGTTAACGGGGCATAGCAAAGCTCCTTCATCTGCTCAAATGCTGCTTGGGCGAGCTCCTCCCTGCCGTATCCGATATTCACACACCAAAGCCCTGACATACCGTCCATATACCTGTTCCCTTCATGGTCAGTCAGCCATGCCCCCTCTCCTTTAGCTGTTATCATTGCCGGCTTTTCCTCCACATATGGAGAGATATGATGCCAAACATTCCCTTGATCCTTTTCAGTCCATGAAGCCGTTCGCAGCTGATCCATTTTAATAACCCCTTTCTTTGTGCCCGTGCCCCTCCAATTGGATTGACGGCAAGCCATTTTTTAAGATAGTATCTAATTTACAGATTATTTAAATAATTGTCATTTAACATCATGTAACATAGTAAGCTAAATCATTTAACAAAAGTGGGGGCTAAAGTGATGAAGATGATGCTGACAGTTGAGGATGTTTTGCAGCGCAAGCCATTTCATTCTGCAAAGGTGCTTGCAGGGAGGAAAGGACTAAACCGTCCCGTGAAGTGGTCTCATATATTAGAAGTCAATAATGCAGAGGAATTTGTAAACGGCGAGGAGCTGATTTTAACGACAGGCATGAATCTGCAGCACGGTCAAAAAAGTCAGTTAGCTTATATAGAAAAGCTGATTAAGCTGAATACTGCTTGCATATGTATCGAGCTTGGCTCCTCCATACTTGGGATTGCACAAGATGCACTGGCACTTGCAGAGATGCATGATTATCCTGTTATTGTGTTTGAAGAAACAGTCAAATTTGTCGAAATCACGCAGGATTTGCATACTGCAATCATTAATAGTCACCACGAAATGCTGACTGACCTTGACCGGCTGTCAACGGAATTTCACTCCCTTTCCTTGCAGCCTAACGGCATCATGAAAATATTGCAGGCTGTTTACCAGTATTTTCACAAGCCAGCCTGCTTTCTCTCACCAGACTCTATTCAATATTATCCAGTTAATAAAAAGGAAGCTGCGTTTTTTATAAAGGAACTAGACTTAGAGAATCGGCCATATATGGAGCATAATGATGACATTCTTCTTTCAGCAGCAGTTCGGATGTTTGACCAGGTGTGGGGCTATATCGTCTTAATGGAAGCTGACCAAATCCATCATGATTTCTCCACACTTGTACTTGACCGAGCGGCAACTGCCATATCACAAGTGACTCTGCGCTATAAAGAATTAGCAGAAAAAAAGCATTGTTTAGAAGAGGATTTCATTCGCTCCTGCTTGTCCAACGACTCTGTCGACTTTAATCGTTTTCATTCTATCTTGCCTACCTATTATGCAAATGCAGCTTACCGGCTTCTGTGTATTCCAACACATCAAAACCTGCTTAGCTTCATGAACAGCAAAGCGGATTTTCAAAACACGCATACGGCGATGATGCTGCGGACATTATTGCAAAAGGAAGGATATTCTCCTATCATTTCAGTTCATCCACATGAAATTATTTGTATCATCTTCTCTAGTCCCAGTAATGTAAATACTAATGGCCAATGGGAAAAGCTCCGTGTAAAGCTGACTCAGCTGTGTGCTAAGCTTTTGAATGGTCAATTATTTGGAATAAGCTCGTCTTACTCGAGCCTTGAGCTTGTGACAAAGGCTTATGAAGAGGCAAATGACGTCCTGCATTTACGAAAACAGGCTGAAATAATCAGCCCTTTTTTCGACAATCTCGGCATATACCGGCTGTTGCTCCCCCTTCAGAAAACAGGGGCATTACAGCGCTATATCGAGGATTATATAGGGGGAATTATTGAATATGATAAGGTGAATAACAGCGAGCTCCTCAAAACATTGGCCGTGTACTTTGAGTGCAACGGCTCCAGAAAGATGGCGGCAGAAAGGCTGTTTATCGTCAGGCAAACCTTGTATCACAGGCTGGAGAAAATACGGAGTCTCCTTGGCGATGGGTTTACTGAGCCAACGAGCCGCTTGGCTTTAGAAGCAGCAATTAAAGGCTATGAACTTGAAAATAGCCTTCGCAAAAAGCAGGAAAATCTGCTGATTCACGAAGGCCGGAACTAATTTACGTACATTGGAAGGAAGAAATGCGGTCTGCATCTGTTCCGTAATACACCCAGCGGTTATTTCTCCAGCGCCATCCAGCAACAGAAGTTCTGCCGATATAAGTAGGATAGAACCAGAATGAGTTGCCATTGCGCAGCCACACATAAGTGTAGCGGAATCTGCATCTTCTCATAGAACCAGGATCAACTGCATACAACTGTGGTCCTTGTGGTCCCTGAAGCTGCGGTGTAAAGGTAGGCGGCGGTCCTGATGGAGGACCATATTGGTCGCCTCCTGAACCTCCTCCAAAATCCGGCTGGAAAGAAGGTCCCCCAAAATCCGGCTGGAAGGAAGGTCCTCCAAAATCCGGCTGGAAGGAAGGTCCTCCTGGAGAAAATGGCGGCGGACCGCTCGGAGGACCACCAGGAATAGGAAAGAAAGATCCTCCTCCGATTTGGTTTAAACGATATGGATCTTGTTCATTTGCAACATTGTATGGATTAATAGGCGGATAATACATGCATAATCCCCTTTCAGTTTTTATGCTTTACTGTATGCTGCCCGCCTAATTTGGTGCCCGTACCGTTATAAGAATCAACATTTAAATATTTAAAACGCTTTCATTAATTCAAGCAAAGCCATGGATTCTAATTTTGTTATTTTCTATGTCTACAAAATAAAACTCATAGTATGTGGGGAATGGATTGTCAACAGGACCGACCAGCACACCCTTTTCCTTTAGCTGCTCATGTGCCGCAAAGATGTCATCAGCTTGCAAATCAAGGCAATCATTGACTGGAAGCTGGTTTATTGGATTTCTCAAATAACGGTTGCATAAGGCCAATTTTGTATATTCATTTATGGTAAAGAAATAGGCGGCATCATGTCTTTCTGTAGGTTCCAGCTCTAAAATATAAGAATACCACTCTACAGCACTCTGAAGATGTTCGACATATGTCCAGATGACTACCTTGCCATTAATCATCGTTTTTGGGATAAACACTTCACTCAACCTTATCTCCTCCCCATTTTATTCTTCTTTTTTATGTACGTTATCTCTATGCTTCCTCCTCTCTTTCTTAACTATATGCTGTTAAACGATGTATTTTACATAAAAAACATAAAAGGATAAGCCTTTAAGCAACAAGGCTAAAACAACAGCTTAATGATGAGCCAAATGACAAGAATCCAAATTGGTATTGATATAATGGTGCCCCAAAAGCAGCCTGCAGCAAATGATTTTTTCACTAAATTTCATCCTTTTTATCCTAGACTGTTTTTGCTTCCTCTTTCTTTTTAAGCTTTTTCTTAAATATCGCTCCTAATACAAACAGCATCCCAGGCAGTCCTATGGCAATGCTGAGGCTGACAAGAACCCATTCCTTCTCAATGATGCCCATTGCCCGATGATGACTGCCTATCATCCAATAGCTAAAGGCACTTAGAACAAGACCAACAGGAATGATTACAGGACGATAATCCTTTAAGCCGATGATTTTTTGAACAGCTATAGAGGAGCATAAAAACGTCATCATAATTTGTGTTAAAATGGACAGCGCGAAAAAGGCAATCATAATCATTTCATAACGGTGCAAAAATAGACCGATTTCGGCACTTCTGGCCATTTGCATACAAGACACAATATATTGTGCAGCAACTTCTGGCGACAGAACACCAACCTCTAAAATCGGCCACATGACGATGATGACACCGCTGAAAATCAACCCAGACGTACTTGATCGAATCCATGTCGCACTATCTCTGACAAGGGGAAGAATCATACAAGCCATCATTGTCGCCATTGCCCAGTCTGCATCATGATGCCTGCTTGCCCATAATGTTGAGAAGAAGCCGGAGTCAAAGGTTGGCTGCAGCTCTTTAATATCAAATTCACTAATCGATCCTGCCAGAAGCAAAATATTCAACGCCATCACAGAGAAAACACCGATAAGCGCCATTCTTGCAATTACTTCTATGCCAAAATGAATGGCATATGACCCAATTAGAAAGGCAGCAACAATGAACAAAATAGTATGAGCTTCAGGCAAAAAATAATCTTTCAAATGGTAAACGAAAGTAGCCATTATCGTGCCATATGCACCTAAGAAAAACAAAAATACAAGGGCTGCGACCCCTTTGCCAATCCATTTTCCTAGTATCTGTCCATACTGATCAATCATATCTCCATTCGGGAGCCGCTTAATCGCAAAAATCACAATTGCCATAATGACAATGCCCTGAATCGAAGAAAATATCGTGGATATCCATATATCTCCACCCACTTCCCTTGCCATAATGCCTTGTGTCAGTCCAATTGACTTCGCATAAAGCATATTAATAATCAATGCCATGAACATGCCATTTGTTATTTGTACTTTCATTCTTCCTTTTTCTCCTTTTTGCCTGATGTTGTCGGCTTATAAAGCAGGGATCCGCTCTCTACTTTTGCACTAACCTTTAAATTTATCTTTACAGTTGGAAATACTTCATCCCAAGAATTAGCATAATGCTTCCACTCATATGGATATTCGTTTTGAAAAACCTTCCCTAGTTCCAATACATCTGCTCCGTAATCTTTTTGGATTTTATCCACTGTTGTCTTTATTTGACTTGTCAGCTCTTTTTCCACATTGTCTTCGAGCTTCTTTACATGCTTTTTATTAGACAGGTCAAGAGAACAGCCTGCTTCCACAACGCGGATATGCGCTTTAAAGGACGCATCATAGCTGATGTCACCATCCTTATATTTTGGCTTCACGTTAAAGGATTGATTTGTTAACTCCACACTTAGAGGCGTATTTGGATCATCAGGACAGCTCACTACTGCCACACCTGAATCGAGCTTTTCTCTGAATAAAACCAGCCCTCTCAACTCTTCTGGCTTCAATGTTCCCACAAGCTTATCCCCTTTAAAAATACCGGCCCCTGCTAAGACGACCTGCTTCGTTTGTGCTCCTTTATCAGGTGCTTTATTGTCAATTTTACTCGTTTCAAAGGCAACCCTCGCAAGCAGCGGCTCTGTCGACTCACTTAAATAAGCACTTAACAAGTCCATAATCACTGTTCTCGGCGCCTGATTAGATATGGTTGTGTATCGAAACAGCTTTGCAAGCGCTTCGCCTGGGATTACTTCGAGACTTGTAACGGTAGAAATGACTTCATTCGCTTTCTCTGGTGTTACAGTTACCCATGTTCTCATTCTTAGTTCAGGGTTGCGTGTGAAGAAATCGATAACATCCCCGATTCCTTCCTTCGCTACCTCCTCATTAATGACAATAATAAAGTTATGAGCCCAAAAAACCCTTCGTGATGACATGCTCGACATTTGACGGATTGCTTCAAAAATCGATGAGCCTTCTGTTTCCACCGTCCAAACTGGCTCTCCTGATTGACCTGATGGTGCTCCTGTCTGGCCCCGGGCATCTGCAGGTCTGGCTACTTGGGCTGTTACCTTAACTGTCCCTTCCTTTTCTCCTTTATCAAGGCCAACTGCCATCACTAAAGCTAAATCGCTAATTTCCCGCTTGCCCGAGCATGCCCCAAGCAAAAGAACAACAGACAGCAACGCATGAAAAAGGATGATTTTTTTCATCATTTCTCATCCCCTTTTCCTTTTGGTGACTTTCGTCTCTTCAGCTGTTTAATGCCTGTCCCACCGCTGTCCTCTTTCGTTTCTGACTGCTGTTCGGCATTGCTCTCCGGCTCCTTCCGCTCAGAGGTTTCCTCTGCCTTCGTATGGGTGCTTTCTCCATGCTCATCTCCTTTTGGAGGCTGAGGCAGCTGGCTTTCCCCAATCTTAGAAGTATCATTGTCTGCTAATTGAGGGCGCTTCTTCATTGCCCACCATGGCATGCGGAAAATAGTATCCTTCTGGTCCTGCGGCTGAAAAGGCGTTGCTGGTGCTAAGTAGGATTCGCCAAATGAGCGGATGCTTAAGGCGTGAATTGCTATAAGTGCAAACATTGATGCAAAGCCAAGCAATCCTAATGTTCCTGATGCAATTAACAACGGAAATCGTATCAGCCGGATTGAATAAGAGGCTGAGTAGTTCGGAATTACAAAAGAGGATATCCCGGTAGTCGCCACGATAATGACCATAAATGGTGACACGATGCCGGCCTGAACAGCTGCTTGCCCAATAACAAGAGAACCAACGATGCTCACAGCCGAGCCGACTGGTTTTGGCATGCGCAAACCAGCTTCCCGCATCAGCTCAAAGGTCAGCTCCATCAACAACGCTTCCAGCAAGACAGGAAAGGGGACAACCTCACGCCCTGAAGCGATTGTTAACGCGAGAGGGGTTGGGATCATCTCTTGATGAAAGCTGACAAGCATCACATAAATCGACGTCAATGTTAAGCTGAGAATAAAGGCTGTATAGCGGACAATTCGAAAAAAGCTTCCTGCCATGAAACCTAAATAATAATCATCGCTCGCCTGCAGGAACTCCCAGAAATAAGTTGGTACAACAAGAACAAAGGGTGTATTATCAACAAAAATCGCCACCCTGCCCTCTAGAAGCGAGGAAGCGACCTTATCAGGACGTTCGGTGCTCATGATGGTCGTGAAAGGAGATAATGGTGCGTCCCTTATCAGCTCCTCAATATAACCGCTTTCTAATATGCCATCAATATCAATTCTATTCAGACGTTCCTTCACTTCATCGACAAGCCCTTTTTTAACAATTCCATTTATATAGGCAATATTGATGTCTGTTTTCGTACGTTTCCCTGCATTCAGCTCTTCGAGACGAAAGCCTGTATCTCGTATCCTTCTTCTCACAAGAGCAGTGTTAACTCGAATGCTTTCTGTGAAGCCATCCCGCGGACCGCGCACAACTTGCTCTGCCTGAGGCTCTGATACTCCTCTTTGCGCCCAGCCTTTTGTCGGCACTTGAAAGGCTTTGTTGCAGCCTTCAACAAGCAGCACTGTGTCACCAGATAAAATCGATTTTATAGCACTCTCAAGCTCTGTCGTTTCAATGAAGTTAGTGTTCATAAGAACATGCTCTTCTAAGAGCCTCTCAATATCACGAGTATCCAAGTCATTGCGGATAATGACCTCATTTCCTTCAAACATCAGGGATTGCACTATCTTTTCAATAATTTGCGTATTTACTAAACCGTCAATATAAAAACAAGCAGCATGAACATCCTTTTTTTCTAAAAAGGTTACTTTCCGTTCAATAAAATCGGCACTGCCGCCAAGAAGCTCCTTAATGATGGAACTGTTATAGGTTAGTGAATAGGTGAAATCTCGCTGAGGTGTATTATTTGCTACCATTATTCATCATCCTTTAATCTGCGTATCATTCACAGCTTCTTTTATCCTTCATAACCAACTGTATGCCGTTCTATTCTTTTTGTTGAAAAATGTATAATTATGACTGCTTTTGTTGATTAAATAGAATATAGTTCCAATTGCTATAATAGAATTTTACTTATTAAGGAGTATTTGCCAATGAATTTATATCATACATGGATTTACGAATATGTCCTCAATGCCAAGTGGTTCATCTGGGTGATTGTCTACACCGTGCTTGCCTTAAACGTCATGGCACCTGTGATTATTTGGGGACTGATGAATGGCACTGCTTTAAAAAAATGGGGAAAGATGATTGTGGAGAAAACAAAAAAGAAAATGAAGCAAAAGAATCTCGAATCCTAATCTTTGCTTCATTTTCCACCTTTTATTTTATTAAATTTTTTGCAAAACCTTTTCATTCACAGACGGACGGCCGATGGAGTGGTAATGGACTCCAGCTTCTTCTGCCTCCGCAAGTGCATAGCAGTTCCTGCCGTCGTATACGTGCGGCGTTTTCATATTTTCTGTAAACAAAGTTAAAGGAGCATTCTTGATTTCCGGCCACTCTGTAAACACAAAGCAAATATCTGCATCCTGCAACGCTTCTTCTATGGTTGATGCAAAAGCCACTTCGGTCGGGTAGATTTTTTTGAAATTCTGTTCTCCTACCGGATCATAGACATGCACAGATGCGCCTTCGTTCAAAAGCAAGCGAACATTCGGAATAGACGGAGCTTCTCGCAAATCATCTGTTCCCGGCTTAAAAGTGACACCTAAAACAGCCACCTTCAAGCCAGCAAAACTGGCAAAGTCTTTCCTTGCCTTTTTGATGAGCTTAAACTTCTGCTTTTCATTAACCTCAATCGCTGCCTTCACAGTGCGAAGAACATAGCCTTCTTCCTCAGACAGCCAGTGCAGCGCCTTCGTATCCTTCGGGAAGCATGAGCCACCGTAACCAATACCAGCCTGCAGAAATTTGTCCCCAATCCGGCTGTCCATGCTCATCCCTTTCGTAACATCATCAATATTAGCACCAACTGCCTCACATAGATTGGCAATATCGTTCACAAAGGAGATTTTAAGTGCCAGAAAGTCATTGGACGCATACTTGACCATTTCCGCACTGCGGCGACCCATATTAAGAATTGGCTGCTGGAACGGCTGGTAAATTTGTGTTAAGAGCTGTCTTGCATTCTCTGATTCTGTACCGATAACGATTCGCGATGCATGAAGTGTGTCTCTGACAGCAGTGCCTTGTGCCAAAAACTCCGGATTTGCGGCTACCTCAACGTTTATATCACGCTTCACATGCTCTTTTATAAATGCTTCGACCTTATCGTTTGTACCGATTGGAACAGTCGATTTAATCACTACTAAACAGTCTCTTTGGACATTTTCGGCTATTTGTCTGGCCACAGTGTATAAGAACGTAAGATTGGCAGAGCCATCCTCGTTTTCTGGTGTACCGACACCGATGATGATGACACTTGAATTTGCATATGCTGATTTATGGTCTGTTGTAAAAAACAGGCTGCCAGCATCCTTATTTCTGACGATCAGCTCATCTAGCTGCGGCTCATAAATAGGAGAGATGCCTTTATTCAATAAATCAATCTTATCCTGAATGGGATCAACACATGTCACTACATGGCCTGCTTCTGCCAAACATACGCCAGTCACTAATCCTACATACCCTGTTCCTGCTACTGTAATCTCCATTCGATCGAAACTCCCTCATCTTTTTATTGTCTATAAACCCGATTGCAATCTTTTCCCTTCATTTTAGCAGTGGCTTGTAAAGCTAATTCGTCATCTTTGTAAAGGTTGTATGAACTAACCCTATCGCCTAAGGCAAACAACAGCTATCATTGCAATTACCTAGTTTTCACACCCACTTCTTTTGTCTAAAATAGATTTCCACTATTCGCAGCCTGTTAATATTTCTTATATATTGAAAGCACCTAGGAAACTAACAAGAAAAAGCGCTTTTTCGGAAGGGATTTTCTGTTGAATGACAAGGACTATCAATTGTTAACCGAACAGTATACACCGATGATTCACCATTTGCTGAAAAAACTATCTATCTATAAAAATAAAGAAGAGTTTTTGCAAATTGGCCTTATCAGCATCTGGGAAGCATGGCAGAACTATAAAGAAGATAAAGGAAAGTTTCACTCTTATTTGTATATGTATATGAGAGGAAGATTTCTCGATGAACTGAAACGCCGTTCTAAAGAGGAACAGCAGACTGTATACCCTGAGGAGGCATTTTGGGAAACGGCTGGAAGTCACATGCTGACTCTAGATGAGCACTATATTCAAACATTGTGCAGTACACTTACTGCAAAAGAAGCAAAGTGGGTCAGCTATTTTTCCATCCAGCAGTTAACAATAGCTGAAATTGCTGCAAAAGAGCATGTCAGCATGTCAGCAGTGAAGGCTTGGAAAAAAGGTGCGGTAGAAAAGCTGCGTAATATTCTTGCCCAGCAAATGTAAAAAGGACGGCTCGGGAGCCATCCTCAAGTGTTAAATCTTAAATTTATATTCACTAGCTGTTCTCATATGAAGAATAAATACCTTCAAGAGATCCTTTGTCGCTTCTAAATCCTTTATATCAATCACTTCATTTGGAGAATGTGCATATCTGGAAGGAATAGAGAGCACTCCTGTCGGTATCCCCTTACCCGCAAGGCTTAATTCTCCTGCATCTGTTCCAATTCCAGGGAACACTTCAAGCTGATAAGGAATGCTGTGTTCTTTTGCCAGTGACTGGAGCTGCTCTTTTACCTTCCTGTTAGAAATCAAGCTAAAATCCATAATTTTAATACCGGTGCCAGCACCTAAGGCAAGTGTTTTATCCATCATTTCCTCAGGAGTATCACTGACTGCTGTCGTATCAAGAGCAATTGCCACATCAGCATCCGTCTGATGGCTAACAACCCTTGCTCCCCTTAAGCCGACTTCCTCCTGAACAGTAAAGGCGCCGATAATTTCTCCTGCAAAATCAGTTGCATCAAGTTCCTCAAGCGCTTTAATTAGCACGGCACAGCCTGCTCTGTCATCAAAAGCTTTGCCGCTGATTCTTTTATCTGTTAACAGGTCGAAATGAGGCTGCCAAACAATCGAATCACCCACTTCAATCCCCAGTTCCGCTGCCTCTTTTTTGCTTGTAACACCTGCGTCTATGTATTGCTGTTTATGAGAACGAACCTTCTGCGCATCATCAAACTTCACCATATGAGCAGATATGGTGCCAATAACCCCTGAACGCAGACCTCTGCTAGTTTTGATTTGTACTCGCTGCGAAAGAAGGATTCTGTCATCATGGCCACCTAATTTCTCAAAGCGAATCAAACCATTGTCTTCTACTTTTTTGACAATAAAGCCTACTTCATCCATATGTGCAGCAACGACAATTTTTGGTCCTGGCTTGCTGCCCTTTTTCGTGACTATTAAATTACCAGCACCGTCCACTTCAATTGTATCAACAGTGCCGCGCAGGCGTGCTGCAATAAATGCCGCAACATCATCTTCAAAACCGCATGGTCCGTGCAGTGCTGTCAGTTCCTTCAATAATTCTATCACTTTGTTCCACCTCCGATAATTTCAGCCTTATTTCTATATCCGAAATAAATTCCGCCTTCCTTTATCGTAAGCTATTTTTCAGAAAAATCAATATAATAATAAAAAAAGACTGGTGTTTTTGGCACCAGCCTTTTAAACATTATATAAATAACCCAACTATTGTTGCAGTTAGAACAGATGATAGAGTTGCTGCAAGCAGCATTTTCAAACCAAATTTAGCAACAACATCCGCTTTTTCACCATTGATTGCCTGGATGGACCCAGAGATAATACCAATGGAAGAAAAGTTAGCAAATGATACTAGGAATGTGGAAACAATACCGACCGTCTTCTCAGACAGATTTGGAATCATTTCTTGGAACTGCAGCATCGCAACGAATTCGTTTGCCGCAAGCTTCGTACCCATAACAGAACCTGCATCAAGGATGTCATGGCCTGGTATACCCATAATCCAAGCGATTGGCGCAAAGATATAGCCTAGAATTCCTGTAAAGCCAATACCGAAGATTGCTGAAAAGAAAGAATTGATTAGTGCCAGTAAACCTACATAAGCAACAAGCATTGCCGCAACAATTAAAGCAACTCGTCCACCATCAAGAGCTCCTGCAGAGATTGCTCCGAAAATAGAATTCGTTGTAGAAACCTCTTTAATGTTGATTTCCTCGTCCTCTTCCTTTTTGATCGGGCAGAACAATGTAGAAATGATAAGGGCAGACAACGCATTAAGCAGCATGGCAATCAATACATACTTCGCAGGAATCATATTCATATATGAACCCATGATAGAAGCAGATACACTTGCCATTGCAGAAGTCGATACAACGAACAGCTTGTTGTCATTCATTTTATCCAAATGCGATTTAATCGCTAAAATAGTTTCTGACTGTCCAAAGAAAATAGAGTTAATGCTGTTGAAAGTTACAACCTTAGAAAGACCAGTAAGCTTCGCCAATGCTCCGCCGATATATTTGATAGCCAATGGCAGAACTCTAATATGAGTCAGCACAGACAATAATGTGGATGTAAAGATAATCAGCATCAGTACATTAAGGAAAAATACACTTACTCCTTCATCAACAAGACCGCCTGTAACGAAGTCGACTCCCTCATAACCAAAGCTAAGTACTTTCGACACACCATTAGAAGTAGCTTCAATAATCTTCAAGCCAAAAGTTGTCTTGAACATCACAACAGTTATTAATAATTGCATAACAATCATAATAAGAATCGCTTTAAAGTTAACGGCCTTTTTATCATTTGACAGAAGATATGACAAGCCCAATGTTAAAAGCAGCCCAATTATTCCTATTAAAATAGACATTTCCCTTTCCCTCCTGGATGTTATTCACAAATGTTGAATAATAGATTCGCACATAGTACACAATTTTTTATGATACTGGAAAGGAGCAGGAATGTCACTGCTTTTAAGCAAATAAACAAAAGTTCTATTCTTCAAAAAAGTATAGTAAATTCACAAGATTTATATAGTTTTGTGATTCAAACAATTGTTTATCCCCCCTTTTATTGGAGAGAATTTGAATTATAGAATTAAATCAGTGGAGATGTCAAATGTTAGTCTTGTTTTATTGTTTTTTTTCTATTTGTCTGATTATTTTTGTGCACCTTTATCAACTAAGCACTATGCCTTTCGGAGAGCAAACCTTAAGCTTTTGGAGAAAAATGGATAAATTATGAAAAAATATACTTTTGAAGATTAGGAGGAGATTATTTGAATAGTATTAACCTATTAGTGATTAAAGATGAGGAAATAAGCGACTTTGAGACTTTATTTGTAAAAGCTAGTATAGATGGAAAAGAACACCGCTTTCAGCTAGATACAGGCTCCAATCAAACTATCATGTTAGAAGATGATAGTTTAGCATCTTATCAAAAAAATGAGGCCAATGATTATATAGGAGCCTTTTCCGAACATCAAATAGAATCTATTAGTGTTTCTTCAATAAGAGTCGGTCCGATTAGCAAAGTGGATTTTGAAGTAGCATCAATCAAGGATGAAACGGGAACATTCACCAATATACTAGGAATAGATTTTTTCTTAGAACATAAATGCTATTTTCGCTTCGATCAATCTCAAATAGTTATTGATTCACCTTTGGAAGAAGGAGAAGATATTCTTTTTCACCATATAAATTCTGATAATTCTCTTCCCTTTATAGAAGGAATTCTTAATGGTATGAAAGTTCATGCTTTATGGGATACAGGAGCTAATATTAATGTTGTTGATAGTTCACTTATCAATAGCTATCCAGAAATGTTTCAAGAAATAGATGGCAAAGCATTAGCATCAGGTCTAAGTGAAACAAATACAGAAATCCCTATTTATTATATGGAAGCCATTGAAATAGGAGGGCATGTTTTTCAAAAGCAATTAGTGGCTGCTACGGATTTGTCCCATTTTATTGAGCATATGGAACAGCCAATCCAACTAATAATAGGTTATAACACGATAAGTAATGCAAATTGGATATTTGACTTTCCTAACAGCAAATGGGCGATTTTAAGCAATGATTAAGTTATACAATTGAAAATCTTCGGAACTAGATAACTAAGATTTTCTACTAATTTTCTTTTATTTAATATCCTTTTTTTATAAACAAACAAAAAACCCCTCCAATTAATGAAGGGGCTCCCTAAATCATGCAGTCTTTTCTTCTGCTTTAACTGCTGGTTTTCTGTTTGGCAATAGATTAAACAAGATGTTCAGCACAATAGCTGTAACACTTCCTGCTACAATGCCGCTTTCTGTCAGAATGCGGATTGTTTCAGGCATTTCTTTGAAGATATCTGGCACTACTGTCACACCAAGACCTAATCCGACTGAGCATGCGACAACAAGCAGGTTTCCTTGCTGGTTGAAATCAACTTGTCCCAGCATTTTAATACCGTATGCACAAACCATACCGAACATCGCTAACGATGCTCCCCCCAGCACTGCTGTTGGGATTAGGGTTGTGACTGCTGCTACTTTAGGCAGGAAGCCTAGGATAACAAGGATAATACCAGCAGAGAAAATCGCGCTTTTTGTTTTTACTCCTGTCAGCTGTACAAGCCCGACGTTTTGTGAGTAAGCTGTGTATGGGAAGGAGTTGAACACACCGCCAATTACGCTGGCAATCCCTTCAGAACGATATCCTCTTGCAAGGTCCTTTTCTGATACCTTTGTTTTTGTGATATCGCTAAGAGCTAAATATACACCAGTCGATTCAATAAGGCTGACAATTGCTACAAGTGTCATTGTTAAGATAGCTGAAAAATTAAATGTCGGCATTCCGAAATAGAATGGCTTTAAGCCGTGAACCCAGGAAGCTTCCCCAACTTCAGCAAAGTTGACTAAGCCCATGAACGCTGCAACAATTGTTCCAACGATTAATCCAATTAAAATGGAGATAGTTTTAATAAAGCCTTTTGCATATTTGTTTAGCAACAGGATAAACACTAACACACCGAAAGACAACAGCAGGTTTTTCGGATCACCGAAGTCTGCACTGCCTTCGCCGCCTGCCATATCCTTAATAGCGACAGGAATCAATGTTAAACCAATGATGGTTACGACAGAGCCTGTCACAACAGGCGGGAAATATTTAACTAGCTTACTAAAGAAGGAAGAAATAATAATAATGATAGCTCCTGAAACGATAATCGCTCCGTATATAGCAGTTACTCCATGATTTGCACCAATTGCAATCATCGGTCCTACTGCTGTAAATGTACAGCCAAGCATGACTGGAAGACCAATACCGAAGAATTTATTTTTCCAAACTTGCAGCAATGTAGCGATACCGCATGTCAGCAAATCAATTGATACTAAATAGGTTAATTGTTCAAATGTTAAATTCAGCGCTCCGCCAACAATCAATGGAACTAGCACTGCTCCGGCATACATTGCCAGAACGTGTTGAAAGCCTATTGACCATGTCTTTAAAGATTCCTTGCCCATATAATTAGTAACCTCCTGAATAGATGCTTTGCACTTCTCTGTCTGCAGCAAACTTCACTTTTCCTTCTTGCAGGGAAGCGATTCTTGCCAATGACTCCAAACGATATCCTTTTTTAAGAATCTCATCAGCACCAGGCTGGAAGGACTTTTCAATCAAAATACCGATACCGCTCACCTCAGCGCCAGCTTGCTCTACTAAATCTGCCAGACCGATTGCTGCCTGTCCGTTTGCAAGGAAGTCATCAATAATTAAGACACGGTCTTCCTTTAAAAGATATTTTTTCGATACAGTAATCTCATTGGATTCCTGCTTTGTAAAAGAATAAACAGTCGATGTATATAAATCGCTTGTTAACGTCAAAGATTTTCTTTTTCTCGCAAAAATGACGGGAACATTCATCGCTAGGCCCGCCATAATAGCAGGTGCAATGCCGGAAGATTCAATCGTTAGGATTCTTGTGACTCCTGCGTCTTTAAACCTTCTTGCGAACTCTAAGCCAATCTCATTCATAAGCTGTGGATCCATTTGATGATTGATGAAAGAGTCTACTTTAAGCACATTGCTGTCGAGCACAATGCCTTCTCTTTCAATTTTGTCTGTTAGTAGCTTCATTGCGTTCATCCCCCTGAAAAATAAAAAGGAGAACAGCACGTTTACTTAAAAAAGAGTAAGCGTGCTGTTCTCCAGCAGAATTAATGACACTATTCCCTAAAGAAAATAGCATCCTATTATTAATAGCTTACTCGTAGTCAGATAATTTCCGGTTATCTGGTAGAAACTCGCAGGCCATATCCCTGCTATTATACGAGATGAATATAAATGTTATATAGAAATTATATCCGAAGATTGGACTTTTGCAAACTGAATTTTTACAAAAACGAAGAATATTCGACAAAGTCCAACACGGAAGCACAGGATAAAAACCTTGCTGTCACTGTCTTTAGCCGGTTTTTCAGACTAATGCTGGGAAATGCAACCAAAAGAAGAAGCCGCCAAATTTATCGGCGGCTTTTCCTCTTATTTATATCTTGGTATGTCAAGGGTAATACTATATGACTCTAGTATATTATAAATATTATACATGCTGGATGTTTGCTTAGATGCCCAGCCAATATCTGTTGCATATTGGTGTGTAGCATATCCATTTGCAGCTGCTCCGACAGGATTCCATCTCATTTCATATATAGTATCTTGACCTCTGTCAATATAGTCTTTTCGCACAAATTCAGCACCGCCAATAATAGCTGCTTCTGGTGTAAACCAGCCTGCGCTGTACGCGAAAGCTGCTCCGCCTGAAACGGCATTATTGTCTGTTGCGCCAATTCCGTACATATTGTACACTGTCTTGCCATTGTATGTGACACCTTTTGCAAGCTGGCTCGTTCCGTTTCCTGTTTCCAAGAAGGAGTGTGCCATCAAGTAAACGGCGTTAACGCCATACTGCTCTGCAGCTTTTTGGTAGCTGCTTGCTTTTCCAGCAAGTATACCTTTTCCGGTAAGAACCTTCTCATTCACTTCATCCACACTGATTGTACCCGGATCAGAAAGCTTAGCAAATTGCAGCTGTGCTTTCAGCGTTCCCTGGAAGTTAGATGGGTTGATATAATACTTCAGATCCTCTATGGAAGGCGGAACCCATCCGCCAAGCTTCATCCAGTTCATGCCGTCCGTGCCCTTTACTGTGCTAAGGACTGTGAAATCACTGTCTCCTGCTTGGAAGCGAAGATCATGTGCACTGTAGTTCGCCCCCGGACCTGTACGAATATTCCAGCCGCCCTCAACAGCTAATCTGCCATTGCTTTTCGTATAAAAAGCATCTTCACGCAAGTAGATGTCATAGCGTTTGTCTGTTTTTGGAGCGGAATTGCTCTGGATTGTCGTCATTTGGTCAAGGGTAAGAGAAAAGTCACTGTATGTTTTAATTACTTCTTGCTTCACCGATTCGCTAATATCAAGGCTGAGATTTGCGTTGCCAGTGCTCTCGAAATACTTGATTGTTACAGTGTGGTATCCTTTGTCCATGTACTTCGCTTTTACTTCTCGCTCGCCCTTCTTCGCTACCCATGAATCGATGATAGTCTTTCCATCGACAAGCAGAATGACACCGTCATCTGCATTAACAGTGAAGTCATAGTTCGTGCTCTTAGAGAAGTAGACTTGCTTGCTCATAACTGCTGAGAAGTTATCATTTGGAATACTCTTAGCAGGCGAGCCTGAACCCCAATTGAAGTTCACGTCAGATTCCTGATCGACTTCCACAAGTCCTGTGGAAGATACAGGACTGCTTGGATTAATGACGTTCGGATAATATTGAACTGTCCAAGTATCCTTATTGATTAAGCTGTTCTCATTGAATGGGGTAATCGTAAAGTCAATATTCGATTTACCTGTCTGTTCAAGATATCTAACCTCAATCCAGTGAATATCTCCTTCTGCCCCATTCTTGACAGAAAGCTTAACTGCATCATTTTTGCTGTTGCCAGCACTCCATCTGTCGATCACAACTTTGCCGTCGACAAGCACTTGCACTCCGTCGTCAGCAATTGTGTTGATATAATAATCGCCAGCAGTCAGGCGCTTCGCCGTAACATAACGTGCTGAATAGTTATTAGCAGGCACATTTGCCATCGGCGCATCATAGCCGAAATCTTCTGTAAAGCCGTTGTTGCTGTTCGGATTGAGCACTTTCGCATTCACAGGAGCACCAGATGTTTCCATATTGTCATAATAATAGACAATCCAGTTTCCAAATGGGACTACATCAGCAAACAGAGATGCTTTTCCGGTATTTTCATAGTATTCAGCAGTAACGGTATGATTACCGCTAGAGACCTTCGGCAATGTTGCACGGTGAATGTCTCCTGAAGAGTTCGTCCACTTATCGATAAACTTGCTGCCATCAAGGCTCATGCGGATGCCGTCATCAGCAAACGCCTGTGCAAAGTAATCTTGTCCGCCTGCAATCAGTTTTCTGAAGCGAGCAGAGAAGTTATCTGCAGAAAGGCCTGAGATGGACTGCCCCGTACCCCAATTATAGCGAATGGTATCAAGCTTATTGCCGGATGTCGCTCCGCCTGCTATATTTACATAATTTCCAGACAATGTGCTGTTAGGATAGAATTGACCGAACCAGCTGTCCTTCTCAACTTCCTTATCTGCGTTTTGCAAATAGAACTCAAGACCGCTGCCGCCTGTCTGATCATAGTATTGAATTTCAATGGTATGAACATTTTTGTCAGAAGCAGAAGCTGAAGTGCGATCATTAACTTGAATAATATCAGTTGTTTCACTCTTCCAATAGCTGCTTGATTTCCATCTGTCCACAACAAGATTGCCGTCAAGATAAACACGAATTCCATCATCTGCTCTTGTGCGCAAAATATACGAACCAGCAGTTATCCTTTGTGCTGTCTTGTAGCTTACAGAGAAGTTGTCTGCATTGATCCCTGCAGTTGGTGAGCCTGTGCCATTTTCCACCTTCAGACTTTGTCCATTTCCAGAAACAGTCTTGACAGACTTAGGCATACCAGTCAGAGATGTATTGTTATAATAGGATGCAATCCAGTTTCCGAATGGTGCCACAGTTGCTGCGATTCCTGCATTGTTGGTACTTTCATAGTAATCAACAGTCAAACGGTGATTTCCAGTGCTTAAACCTGTGATTGTTCCAAAATCTGATTTTCCGGAAGAATTGCTCCAGCGGTTAATGACAGTCTTGTCATCAACGGTTGCTCTTACTCCGTCATCTGCATATGTTTGAATAACATAATCCTTGCCGCCCTCAATGAGCTTCATGAACTTAGCAGAGAAGTTGTCTGCATTCACTTCTGTATAAGGCTTGCCTGTTCCCCAATTATGAAGAAGCTCCTTCACCTTAGTGCCTGCAGTAGCACCGCCGACTGCTTTTACCGGTGTTCCAGACTGACTCGTATTATTGTAGTAAAGCTCTAGCCAGCTGTCCTTTTCAAGCTCATCACTCGCAGGCTGCAGATAAAATTCCAATCCGCTGCTTTTTGTCTCCTCATGATACTCAATTCGTATGGTGTGAATATCTTTATGGTCTGCATTCCCTGTTGTATGATCCTTTACAGAGATGACATGAGTCTGTTCGCTCTTCCAGTAGCTGCTTGACTTCCAGCTGTCGACTGCAAGCTTGCCGTCAATATAAACACGCATTCCGTCGTCAGCTCTTGTACGTAAAATATAGTCGCCTGCCTTAATTCTTTGGGCAGTTGAATAGCTTGCGGAGAAATAATCGCCGCCAACCGCACTAACAGGTGAACCATATCCGTTCTCTACCTTCAAGGAAGTGCCGTCACTTGAAATTGTATTTTGTGCTGCCGGGAAGCCGCTTAAATTCGTATTGTTGTAATACCAGGCAATCCAGTTGCCCAGCGGCACTGCGTCTCCCGCTACTCTTGCTCTGCCGCCTGCTTCCATATAATCGACTTGAAGCAGATTATTGCCGGATGCAAGATCCGTAATAATTCCTGTATCCATTATTCCAGAGGAGTTGCTCCAGCGATTGATGACGGTGTTGCCATTTGCCTTTGCACGAATTCTGTCATCGGCATATGTCTGGATATAATAATCCTTGCTGCCATCAAGAAGCTTATAGTAGCTTGCTGTGAAATTATCCTCATTGATGTTTGGATACGGCTTGTTCTTATCCCAGTTATGGAAAAGCTGGCTCTGCTTTGTTCCAGCAGTAGCGCCTCCCTCAATAACAGAAGCAAGCCCGCTTAAAGAGGTATTGTTATAATATAAGCCAAACCATTTATTAGCTGCAGCCTCTTGTTGAATAGTATTCAAGTAAAATTCAAGGCCGCTGCCGCCTGTTTTCTCATAATACTCGATCGTAATTTCATGGACATCCTTCTTAGAAGCATCACTTGTGCTCTTGTCCTTTATTTCGATCATATGCGCTTGTTCACTTTTCCAATAGCTGCTTGATTTCCAGCTGTCTACAGCCAATTTGCCGTCAATATAAATCCGCATGCCGTCATCAGCACGAGTTCGCAAGATATACTTGCCGGCCTTTATATGCTGAGCTGTTGAATATCTCACAGAGAAGTTATCCTTGCCAATGCCTTCTATCGGGGATCCTGAACCGTTTTCCACCTTGAGGGACTTGCCGTTTCCTTGAATAACATTCTGTCTCTTCGGAGTTCCGCTTAAAGAGGTATTGTCATAGTACCAGCCGATCCAGTCGCCAAATTCAACTGCTTCAGCAGCAAATCTCGCTCTGCCAGTCGCTTCAAGGTAATTTACCTTCATCGTCTGTTCTCCAGAGCCAACATTTGTTGCGACACCTGTATTAATAGCGCCGGATGAGTTGTAGTTTTGCTTGATTACTGTCTGACTCCCAATTTTCACTTCAATCTGATCATCTGCATAAGATTGGACAAAATAATCCTTGCCACCAGCCAACTTCTTTAAATAAGTTGCAGTGAAGTTGTCTGCAGGCAGGCCGTCCGCAGGGCTTTCACGCCCCCAGTCTTTCAGGAGCTGATCTAGCTTAGTGCCAGCTGTCGCTCCGCCTTCCACTAATGCGGGAGTGCCAGAAAACGATTTATTAGAATAATAGAGTCCTAGCCAGCTGGAATCCTCTGTTTCATCCTCATATGGATGAAGATAAACCTCAAGGCCGCTGCCGCCAGTCTTATCATAGTATTCTACCTTTATGCGGTGAAGCTGTTTGTTGGATTGACCGCTAATGTCTGCGACTGTAATCACTTTGGACTTCTCACTTTTCCAATAGCTGCTTGCAGTCCAGTCATCCACAACCTTCTTGCCATCCACATAAACTCTAATGCCGTCATCTGCCCTTGTCCGCAGGATATACTTCCCTGCAGGCATCACTTGGTCGGACTGATAAACAGCAGAAAAGTTGTCGCTGTTCACTCCGGTTGCCGGAGAATTAGTGCCGTTCTCTACTTTCAAGCCAAGCTCATTCTGGGAAATCTCCTCTTTTACGACAGGAGTTCCTGACATGCTCGTATTGTTATAGTAGCTAACAGACCATTTTGCAGCAGTTGCTGCTTCTGCATCATGACTAGCCGGAATAAATAACCCCGAAATTCCGAATGCTAAAGCCATAAATGTTACGGGTAAAAACTTCTTAATCCAAGACACCTCCTAAAAAGATTCGTCTGATAAAATAGTCTTAGCGATAAACCCTCTATAATTATGCAATATTACCCGAAATTTGTTAATAATTCTTTTGAAGCACCTACCAAAAATAGTACGATATACTCATATATTTTGGAGAAATATGAGAAAATATGTATGTTTTTGTCAAAAAATTATATTTAATGGGAGTTTTATAAATTGGTAGTCGGATAGGTATAAAGAGGTGAGGAGGCAGCATAAAAAGCTGCCTTAAAAGATGGACAGTAAATAAAAGTAATAAATTGGTTTATATCCAGCCATTATTTTGCGCCTTTGAAATTGCTTCAATTCTGTTTTTGACTTCTAATTTATTTAATACTTCAGAAATATAGTTGCGGATAGTGCCGGAAGAAAGATACAAGGTCGAGGAAATTTCTTGGACAGTTTTTCCTGCAGCCACGAGAGCTAAAATCTCTTGTTCTCTTTCTGTTAATGGATTTTCTGTACCTATGCTGCCAAAAATCAATTCAGAGGCAAACTCTCTTTTTCCCTTCATAACATTGCGAATCGCTTCTGCCAGGTCCTCACTTGGTCCGTCCTTAAGCAAGTAGCCGTGAACATTTGCTTTTAACGCTTTTTCAAAGTAGCCTGGTCTTGCAAATGTGGTCAGGATAATAATTTTTATTGCAGTATTTTTTCTTTGCAGCTCTTCAGCAACCTCCAGACCGCTCCTAACAGGCATCTCAATATCCAACAGACAAACATCTGGAGAGAGGGTTTCAATCAGCTCAAGGGCTTCTTTTCCATTAGCAGCCTGCCCTATCACATCGATATCCTCTTCAAAACTTAACAGAGTACCTAAAGCTCCTCTCAGCATTCTCTGATCTTCAGAAATAATGACTGTAATCAAATTATCTCCTCCTTCCGATCCTTGATAACAATTGGGATGTTAATAGTAAGCAGCGTTCCCGCTTCTGATGACAAATGCAAGTTTCCTTCCAGTATCTCCAGCCTTTCCTTCATGCCCTTCAGCCCATTTCCGAACCAATTGCCCTCAGGTATACCCTTGCCATCATCTGTTATACTCACCGTCAGCTGTCCACTGCTGTTCTTAATTTTTATATGACAATTACTCGCACTGCTATGCTTCACTACATTTGTGACCGCCTCTTTTAAACAAAGGCTGACAATATTTTGTGTCAGTGCTGAGATGTCTTCATACTCATTGAGGCTTGCGTCTATATGGCTGACAATTCCTGCAGCCTCTAGGATAGCTTGAACTTCAACCAGTTCCTCTTGTATCGTTATTGATCTCATATCCGATACCAGTTCCCTAACCTGTCTCAATGCCGAACGAGAAATTTCCTCCATTTGCTTTGCCTCATTTTTTATCAAATCCGGCGACTTAACTGCCATCTTGCCAATCAGCTGACTTTTCAGTGTCAGCAATGATAAAGTATGGCCTAACGTATCATGTAAATCGCGGGCAATTCTTACTCTTTCCTCTCTTTTTACGAGCTCTTTAATTTGCTTATTTGCTGCATCAAGCTGCTGCTCTAATTCCATTCTTCTATCCATTGAGCGAATGCCGAATGGCGACACAAGCATGATAACAAGAAAAGGAATATAGTAAAGCAGACTACGGAAAGATATTGTCTCCCAGTGGTACAAAATCGGGATAATAAGCACGCATGCAAAGAAGCTGAGAGCTTTGGAGAATGACCGTTTGTTTGCATAATAACCAATAAAGTGGGCTGGAAAGAAACCCATAAATAACACATTTAAGTTATAAAACATACTTAAGATTAAGATGACAGCAAGTTGAATGGTCAGCCAAAAGGTATAGCCCCTTTTCTTGATAAGAAAGTAAAGCTGTCTGTAGGAGATCAGAAATAAACCAAGAAGAAAATATCCTAACACTAGTTTTGACAATCGTTCATGTGCAATATAAACACCTGGCAAAATCATATAAACTAAGAATACATATGGAAAAAATCCAAATCTTGCAGGAAAAATCTCCAGTTTTTTAGTACTAGCCATAAATTCTCCTTATGCATATTGCCTTTTTCTAATATATATAGATAATACCATAAATAGGAAAAGGTACCCTATTATTAACAGAAAACCTTGAATTGAAGGACTGTTCCCTCTAATTATTTCCCATGCTCCTCCTGCGAAGGAATTTGACGGCAGCCATACGGAAATAGTCTGCATAAATTTCGGAAAAACTTCTACAGGCATCCACATGCCCCCTACGACAGCCAAAGCCATATAAATTAAATTGCTTATGCCAGCTGCTGTTTCTACCTTTTTCATTGAACCCACCAATGTTCCAATTGCAAGGAAAGGCAACGAGCCGAAAAGAATCCATAGCACACATAACAGCCACTGCATTGGCTCAAGGCTGACACCATTTATAATATAGCCTGCCAAAAAGATAACAAAGATCGAAAATAGATGGATAACAGTTTGTGCTGCAATCTTGGCAGCAAAATATATGCTTGTAGGCAAAGGTGTAATGTTCAAATACAAGGTCCAGCCTTCAGAGCGCTCCTGAACCATCTTGATGCCTAATGTCATAATGGAGCTTCCCATGACACTGAAGGTTGTCATCGACATTAAGTAATGGGCTTGCCACAAATCAGCATCCACATTTGGTGTGCTGACAACCTTGGTGAAGATATAATAAAAAATAATCGGCATAAGCAAAGACCAAAAAATATAATAACGGTTGCGAAACATACGAATCAGTTCTGCCTGGCTTTGTCTGCTGAACATCTTCATTTAAACTTCCTCCTTTTTTTCCTGAAGGAGCTTGGAAAAGGCATCTTCCAATTTCCCTTGCTGAATTTCAATATCCTGGATTTTGAGCTTCATTTCGAAAATATGGTAAATTGTCTTATCTGAATCAACTGTGACAAGACTAACCCTCCCTTTCTCCCTTATCACTTCCTCTACAAATGGGATAGATTCATATATATCCAGCGCGTAATCAGCTGCTTCTTTAAAGGAAATCGTCTTTTTAGTCCATTTTGCTTTCAATTGTTCAGGAGTTCCGTCACCCACAACTTCGCCGTCACTTATCATAATAATCCTTTCTGCCGCCTCATCTGCTTCCTGCAAATAATGGGTAGTAAAAATAATTGTCTTTCCCTGACTCTTTAACGCTGCCACTGTCTCCCAGAATGCCTTCCTTGCGTTGATGTCCATACCTACTGTTGGTTCATCTAAGAAAATTAACTCCGGGTTTCCCGCGAGAGCCAAAGCAAAATGAAGCCTGCGCTTTTGGCCGCCAGATAATTTTTCTGTGCGTCTATTCCAATCCTGTTTAGAAAGACCAGTAATAGCAAGCAATTGATCAGCAGATAAAGGCTCTAGATAATAGCTTTGCACTAACTTGATAATTTCCTTTACTTTCAGACTGTCCATCACACTTGTTTCCTGAAGCATTGATCCAATTTTCTCTCTTACTTCCTTTCGTTTTGGCTCAGATTGAAACAAATGAACAGTGCCTTTTGACGGCTGTAATAGCCCAAGCATTAAGAGAATTGTCGTTGTTTTTCCCGCCCCATTTGCTCCAAGGATAGCAACTGCTTCTCCCTTCTTTATTGTAAAAGAGATATCATTCACAGCCCTTTTCTGCTGAAACTGCTTTGATACATTGGTAAGTTCGATAACCTTTTCCAAAACGTAAACCACCTCCGCTGTTGATAAACTAATTGTATAATCCTTCCACTCTCCTTTTTAGTCGTAAATGTCATGAAATAAAGATGACATTTGTCATCTCCTCAGAAAAAAGACCCCTAACTAAAGGGGTCAATCCAAAAATATCTCCTCTAAAGTCGGCTCTTCGACCTCCACACGGAAGATGTCTGTTTTGCAGGCAGTAAAGGCTCTTGTAATTTCTGCAATCTTTTTATCTTCATCCACAGTAATGAATGTCAATTTATCGCCAAACTGGACATCTGTCCCTTTGCCTTCCAACCATTGACGAAGCTTCTGTTCTTCTGAAACAGGGACAATGCTATGTCTGATTTTGACAATAATATTTGTACGGTAAAAGGCTCGCAGCTCATCCATCGTTCCAATTTTGACAATGCGTCCTTCCTTCATAATGGCAATCCTTGTACACAGCTTTTCAACCTCATCCAGATTATGAGAAGTCAAAAAGATTGTTTTGCCTTTGTTATGCAAGCTTTTAATCAGCCGCTGAATTTGAATAACGGACTCTGCGTCCATACCGGATGTTGGTTCATCTAAAAATAACAGCTCAGGATCATGAATAATCGCTTGCGCAACACCAAGCTTCTTCTTCATCCCAAAGGAGAATTTACCTGCTTTTTTATTGGCATGTTCAGCTAGGCCGACTGCCTCTAACGCTTCCATACAAGCACTTTTTTGTGCAGGCTTCCCTGAAAGAGAAGAGAAAAACCGCAAGTGCTCAAGTGCCGTAGTTGAACCATAGAAAGTAGAATAATCAGGCATCACACCGATTCTTCTTTTCACTTCTGTGGCTTCGGTATCTCCATTTAATAACGTAAATGATCCAGAAGTCGGCTTTGCAATGCCCGTCAGCATATTAATAAAAGTTGATTTTCCCGCACCATTTCTGCCAAGAAACCCAAATATCTCTCCTTTTTCCACTTTTAAGTCAATACCATTCACAACGGTTACTCCGTTATACACCTTTGTCATTTTTTGTGCTTTAATAGCTGTCATCAGCATTCCCTCCTTTTGAAGACAAGATTAGCTAAGTAAATTAGGATTCCTGCGAACAGAAGGACTACTACAAACGTATAATCCTTTTTATCGAAGTAATAATATGGATTTACATACTTCAGCCAACTAATCGCAGGATTAGTAGTGAGAACTAACCATCCCCCTAAAATAGGAAAGATTATACTTCCTATAATGCCAAAAAACATAGTAACACTTGGTTTTGGAATTAAAACTGATAAACATAGGACAAAAGCAATCTGTAATGTGAGCAGACTCATTGTCTGGGTGAATATCAAAATATTAATCTTTTTGGTAATAATGCTGATGATAAGAAATGATGTAAACAGAGAAACAAACCAAAATATCCAGATACCGAAGAATTTCCCGTAAAGAATAGAAGACCTCGACGTTTTAGTTACTAAAAACCGCATCGTCCGCTCATATACTTCCCTGTTGATGCTATCATGGGAAAGGCTTGTAACAAACAGCTGCCCGAAAAACATAATTAAGAACATCACGCCTGCAACACTAGCTTCCTTTGCTGACAACTCCGCTATAGATGCTAATGGACCTGCGAACTTTGCAGAATAATATGCAGTAACTAAAAACAGTATAATAATCAGTACGGCTTTGACTCCTTTAAATAATTGAAAAAATTCTCTTTTGCCGATTGCAAACAAAATATTTCCCCTCCATTAAGTATCTTTATGCGTTCTTCCTCTATAATTAAGTGCCCTCCAACAGGATTATGAACAACACATGTAATATAAAAAATTCACTTCACTCCATAACGATCATTCTTTTACTTCTCATGGCTTTTTTTCTCCCACAGATGAAAGATGATCTGGCCGAACAATCCTACAATAAATAGAAGAAATAATTTATCGTAATGCTGTGCTGCAAAATCATTACCAAAATGTCTCGAAATTATAAGGAGCGCTGCTAAGGTTCCCATTACGCTGAATACTTTTTTCATTTTGTCACCTCATTTTTTAATCTATAAGGATTATATCTATCCTACCTTAACCCTGCTGAATCGGAACCTTAATTCTCCCTTAATTGCAAATAAATTACCAAAAAAAATGATATGATATTTTTATATATTGTTGTATTAGGGAGATTATTTATATGGAAAATACAAGACTATTGATTGTGGATGATGAACAGGCAATCCACCAAATGTTGCGAATCATTTTGCAGAAAGAAGGGTTTGAGCGAATTGATACGGCAGAAACAGCAGAGGAAGCGCTCAGGCTTTGTGGGGTCAACAGCTACGACCTGATTTTTCTGGATGTGATGCTTCCAGACCGAAGTGGTTTTGAAATATGTCCTCTCATCAGAGAAAAAACGAATGCTACGATTTTCTTCCTGACAGCAAGGTCTACTGATCTTGATAAACTGTCAGGCTTTGCGTTAGGTGCTGACGATTATATCACAAAACCATTTAACCCTCTTGAAGCAGTGGCGAGAGTGAAAGCCCATTTAAGGAGACATAAAGTCAGCAATGTGAAGGAAAGTGCCAATTATCAATTTGGAGATTTATCTGTCAACCGCTCTTCTGGTGAAGTTATCGTTAGAGGTGTTAAGGTGTCCTTACCAGCACAGGTGTATCAACTGCTGCTGTTCTTCTGCCAGCATCCTAATCAGCTCTTCAGTAAAGCCCAGCTGTATGAAAATGTGTGGGGGGAAGATTTTCTCGGTGAGGATAACACAATTATGGTTCATATCCGCAAGCTCAGGGAAAAAATTGAACTAGACCCCAGCAAGCCCCAATTAATCGTGACAGTGAGAGGGCTCGGCTATAAATTAGCCGCAGAAGGTCGCAACTAAATGAATATGCCTAAACGATTTATATTGCAATTCTTTTTTCAGCTTCTTCTTGTATCCTCCTTTATTGCTGTCCTTATCTTTATATTTTGGGTATTCTTCGGCTACACTTTAACAAAATTAGAAGTAAACAGTGATTTAACGAAAGCTGATGTTTCTTCTATAGAAGGCTCTTTTTCCATAGATAAAGGACAAATAACAATTGAATCTGACATAAAAAAGTTAGCTAAGAAACAGGATGGCTGGATTGCTGTACTTTCTAAGGACGGAAAACTTTTAAAAACATACAACACACCAGCAGATTTTGAGTTCACTAAAACCGATTATAAATTGCTTTTATCTGAAAATCAGTCATTGCAGCAGTACGATTATAAAATCTGGACAATACGTGAGGATACAAAAAAGCCCCTGATTATTCTCTTTGGAACAGAAAACAGCAGTAAGGGTATTTTAGAGACTATTAAAAAAGAGGTAAATTGGAAGAAAAGCCAATTGGATCTTTCAGAGGCTGTAAAAAAAAACATAAAGAACAGCCAAGGCTGGGTGCAGCTTATCAATGTGGATGGGTCAACCCAGGACGGTTTTATGGCAGATAATCAGAAGGACCACTATTCTGTTTATGAGTTATTGCAGCTGACTAAAGTGGAAAACAAGGATTCTTCAGCCTA
The DNA here is from genome assembly GCF_046613985.1 of Niallia laureatilytica. Classification (NCBI taxonomy): domain Bacteria; kingdom Bacillati; phylum Bacillota; class Bacilli; order Caryophanales; family Bacillaceae; genus Niallia; species Niallia laureatilytica. The sequence goes on from NZ_JBKKHP010000010.1 coordinate 99,025, forward strand.
TTACTATGAACAGACAGGGCAAGTTCTCCTTGTCGGCACCGAAAAAGTGGATTACGGACAAATTGAGACTGAAATGATGAAGGCCTTTGGAAGTACTGCCTTTATCATTTTTGTTGTCAGCCTCCTTCTATTATTAGCGGTGACTATTGTGTTCGGCTATAGGTTTGGCGCCCCCCTTGTTACCATCATGAATTGGATTGGAGATCTAGGCAAAGGAGTTTATGAGGATGGACATTACAAGCACTCTGTAATAATGACGAAAAAAGGAAAGCTGAAAAAGAAATATAGAATATACAAGGAATTAATTACAACCCTGACTCAGCTGACGGAGACCTTAGAGCAAAATAAACAAGCAAGAATAAAGGCGAGTAAAGTCAGAGATGAGTGGATCAGCGGTCTTTCTCATGACTTGAAAACACCACTTGCCTCTATTGGGGGCTATGCGGAGATGCTGCAATCAGACCAATATTCATGGTCAGAAAGTGAGGTTCGGACATTCTCTGCCACAATTGCGGAAAAGGCGCAATATATGAAGCAGCTGCTTGAGGATTTGACCTTAACATACCAGCTTAGGAGCGACGCCTTCCCTATCGCTAAGGAAAACGTAGAGATAAATGAACAAATTAGGCGAACGGTCATTCATTATGTAAATGGACCTGCTGGACAGCAATATCAGTTTGTATTCCAGCCTTATGAAGGTTCTGTAATCGCAGCAGTAGATCCGAAATGGTTTCAGCGCATTATGGAAAATCTGCTTGAAAATGCCCTAAAATACAATCCGCCAGAAACGACTGTCACGGTATCCATCCGCAAGCTTGATCAGCATTTACTGATGATTATGATTGAGGATGACGGTGTTGGCATGGATAATGAAACATTGAACAGGCTGTTTGAGCGCTACTACAGAGGAACAAACACAAGCAGCTCTAATAATGGGACTGGACTTGGCATGGCGATAACGAAAAAGCTGATTGAACTCCATGGCGGCTCCATCAAGGTAAAAAGCGAACTTGGTAAAGGTACTTATATTCGCATTCTCCTTCCGCTTGCTGATGAATAAAAAAAGGCTTCTTCCCAATAGGAAGAAGTCTTTTTTTATTATGCTGTCTTCGTCTTCACAGCTCTAAGCTGAACAAACAGCAAGACAAATCCGACTACTGTAATGATTGGTGCCACCAGAACAAGATCTTGAAGTGGCAAATAAGTAACCGACAAGCCTCCTGCAAATGCACCGCCGGCATTGCCGAGATTCATTGCCGATTGATTTAGCGTGCTTGCAATTGTTGGTGCTTCTGCTGACAGCCCGAGTATGCGGAACTGGAGCATTGGCACCATGGAAAAGGCAAGGACGCCGAACAGGAATATGCCTGGAATCATCAATATTGTGGAGAATTGCAGCAGATACAGAACAAAGAAGTACAGAATGAAGATAACCAATATATACTGCAAGGATAAATTAATATTCCAGTCTGCCAATTTTCCGCCCACGATATTGCCAACTGTAACTCCAAGCCCGAACACGACGAGTATCCACGATACTGCTGCAGATGGGAAGCCTGTTACATCTGTTAAAATCGGTGTGATGTATGTGAACAATGTGAACACACTGCCAAAGCAGAACATTGCAATCAACAAAGCCAGCCATAACTGATTGTTCTTGAGGACAGCAAGCTCTTTTCTTAAGTCCGCCTTTTTCTGCTGTTTCGGCTTTGGCACAAGCATATATATTCCAATAAGTGTAATAAAGCCAATGACTGCGATAATGAGGAAGCTGCTCCGCCAGCCGAGCTGCTGGCCAACAAATGTACCGAATGGCACACCGATTACATTAGCAACTGTCAATCCTGTGAACATCAATGCCATTGCGCTGGCACGGCGAGAATGCTCTACAAGACTTGCGGCCATAATTGCTCCTACTCCAAAGAACGAGCCGTGCGCCAATGACGTCAGCAAACGGGAAGCCATAAGTACACCGTAGCTTGACGCAATTGTTGACATTAAGTTTCCGAGAATAAATATTACCATTAACAACATTAATAAGTTCTTTTGTGACATTTTATAGGTTATAAGGACAAGAATAGGGCCGCCGACTGCCACACCAAGGGCATAGCCAGTAATAAGCTGTCCTGCTGCAGCAATAGAAGAGTTAACATCCCTTGCCACTTCTGGCAGCAAGCCCATGATAACAAACTCTGTCATGCCGATTGCAAATGCGCCAATTACCAATGTCCACAATGCCACTGGATATTTTTTATTCATATAATTCCCCTTTCGATGCATCAAATAGGACCATTATATCGAAAAAAACAGCCCAATGGCTGCCTTCTCTTTAAAAAAGTAAAAAAAGAACAAGCTGCTTTTTAGCTTACCTCTACACCTCAATAAGCAAAAAGCAGCGATCATCTACCTTTATTCCTATCTCCTCATCGAGCTTTAAAAAATGGACAATTTTTTCCTTAATAGCGTGAATAGGCTCTTGTTCTTTCACCAATAAATTAAGCGTGTTAGCAGAAATGGCTTCTGTTACACCGTCTGTATATAAGAACAGTCTGCCGCCTTCTTGATAAGCAAAGCTGCTTTTTCGGAATGTTAAATCCTCAAATATGCCGATTGGCGGGATTGTTGATTTGAATTCCGTGATTTCTGTGTCTCTCCCAATCCACAACGCCGGAGGGTGACCTGCATTTATGTATTCTATCTCCTTTGTATTCGTGTCAATGGTTAAAAAGATCGCTGTACAATAATGCTTTATGCCATCACCATTGCGAAACAGAAGATGAAGCTGTGTATCAAGCTCTGCCATAATTTCCTCAGCGGTAGCGCCTTTCATAATCAACAGCTGAAACAGTGACCTGAGCGACATGGAAATCAAGGCAGACGAAATCCCATGCCCCATAACATCAAGAATGATAAATCCATACTTGCCTGGAGAAATTTGATAAAAGCTGTACATATCACCAGACAGCTCGTTTGATGACTGGTAATAAGCAGAAATGCTTATCTCCTCATTACTGAAAGGAGTGGATAAGGAAATGCCCTGAATGTTTTTAGCCAAATCCAGCTCCCTTTTGATTCGCTCCTGATATTGTTCCTTTTGTTTATTGAGTTTAATAAGCTCCTTTTGTTTAGCTTGCAATTCACAAAGAACCTTTTCAAGCTCTTTGTTTGTTTCAGCCGCTTCCTTCAAGGCTGCAGCAGCAATGTTTCTTGCCTTCAAAATCTCACTTTCAAACTCAAGTCGTTGATGCATCGGAACAAGCACACATTCAATGACAAAGACGCCTTCTTTCTTATGTCTATTTGCAAAAATCAAGGCAGGAATCTCCTCGCCGCCTTTTTTCTGCAGAGAAAAGTGCATTTCTTCAATTTTATTTTCATGACGAATTAGCGGAAAAAAATAAAGCTGGCAAAAGATCCTTGAGGGCTTCGTCAATAACTGATTCATATGCTTATTAATCAAGTCATGACGGTCAAACCCTAACAGCTCCAGCAAGGTTCTGTTGACGGACAGAATATTCCCGTTATCTGAAAGCATTAGAAAGCCGCATGGTGCTTCATCCAGTTGTCTATCCATACATCACCAGCTCCTTTCCCTTAATCAAGGGTGCCTAAATATTCTCTCATTAATTCAACCGTTTGGTCCGGATGGCTCAGATGAGGGCAGTGTCCAGCTGCATCAATTACTCTTATAAGACTGTCACGCATATTTTGATGCATATATTCACCGACTGCTTTTGGCGCAACCACATCATCTGAACATTGAATAATAAGGGATGGCACAGAAGCTTTCGCAAGTTCTTGGCGATAATCAGAGAAAAACGTAGCAATCGCAAACTGACGGGCAATAACTGGATCTGTCGAACAAATGCTGATCATCAGCTCTTCTGCAAGAGAAGGCTGGTCTTCATTCGCCATGACCATCGCAGCAAAACCTTTCGCCCAGCCGATATAGTTTTTGTCGAGCAAATCAATCAATCCATGAAGCTCTTCCTCCTCAAACCCTCCATAGTATGGCGGCTTGTTCAAATAGCATGGTGAAGGACCAATCATGATCAGATTGCTAAAGCATTGCGGTCTTTCCAAGGATGCCAGCAAGCCGATAATGGAACTGACAGAATGGCCAACAAAAATAGCATCCTCGAGCTGCAGCTCATCGCAAATGTCGAGAACGTCCTGTACATAGCCGTGCAAGCTTTCATATTTCTCTTGATCATATTGGGAGATGTCAGATTTGCCAGAACCGACATAGTCAAACAGGACAACTTGATAGTCTTGTTCAAAAGCACTGGCTGTCCAGCGCCACATATTTTGGTCACACCCAAACCCATGGGCAAAGATCATTGTTTTGGAGCCGTTCCCACTAACTTTAACATTATTGCGATGTGTTATTTTTGGATGCTGTCCCATTTAGTCCCCTTTTACTTTTTCGTTTTAGTTGATAAGGTCATTATATGCTAAAAAGTCTTGAAAATTAAATAAAATAGTTCAAAGTTTGAATATCTTTTTTTTGAGATTTTCACTAGACAAAAAGACATCTTCCTATGAAGATGCCTGCTAGTTTATTAATTATTAATATATTTTTCAAATACGAAGCCGAAATCTTTTACATTGTATTTCTTACGGCTGTTCATGAGCCAGTTAAAAACTTGATCATTAATGTTGCGGAAATGCTCGGAAACATCTCCCTCTATTGAAGCACGCACTAATGTACTAGACGTAATTTGCAGACTTTCCTTCGCAAATTCCAAAGAAATTTCGTTTTCCTGTGTCAGTTCACTGATTCGGATTAATGCTTTATATAAATCCTTGATAGCTTCAATATGGTTTTTATGTATATCAATGCTGAATGGAACAGTTCCCATCGAAAACTTAATTTCCACATCGAGATCAATCGTGCCTGCTGTTTCCATCGACACATTAGAAATCGCATGCTCTTTATACGAATATCTTTTCAAGCTTCTCTTTTTGCTGATTGCACTCGTACCGTCAAGATGGACTAACGCCCTGTTTGTAAAGCAATATTCATCTGTCTTTGATTTAATCAAAAAGTAAATTTTTTCATTATCCTCATGAAGGATATAATCATCAGCATCTACTTTATCATAATCAGAAGGGTGAATAACACTTCCTACATCACTTAAACCTAATGCATCAGACGCGATTTTTTTAAACACGGGTGAGTTCCTCCTAAAATGGTAATCTTCTAGTATATTACTCCATTTATTTACATCCACTACTATTATTTTAGCTTATTTAAGGAAAGGTTGAAAACTATTTTTCGAAAAGTTGTGCCATTTGTATCTAGGAAGAAAGTATCTTACATAAGAAAGAATACAAACATATACTAATAATGGGGAATTTTTTGTTTATTGTAAATCTATCACACAGTCCTATCGAGGTGTTTTAATATGGAAAAGGTTTATATCGACTCTGATCTTATCGGCAGGTCATTCATCTGCTCTCTTCTATCGGCAATAACGCTTAGTCTTGTTTTTATTTTATTACGGTCAACTTATTTTTCTTTTATGGAACTTATCATTTTTTCTCTTATTATCTTTTTCTTTTATTTGTTTATCGCTACACCGCTGCAAATTAAGCTGAACCAAAAGCCTAAAAGCTTCAGTATTAAATATCTTCTCATCTATCTGATTGGCTCTGCGATTACTAATGCTGTCTTGTTAATGACTATGCATCAAAATCCTTTTAATTTCCTGGAGTTTTATTTAATGGTTTTAGCTGGTGCCATTATTTTTTGGATTTATGATTCGGTTTTGCTGCAGCAGCAGGAATAGTATAAATAGTAAGGTTTTTCTTATTCCAAGATCTTAGTTTAATAGTTTTCTTCATTTTTCCTTCACAATTAATTATACTGCAACTGCCCACTTTCTTGGCAGCGTTTTCAATTCACAAACCTCTTTGCGAAACATTGAACAAAACCTTCTGGAATGCAAATCACATGATAAAATAATGCTGCATAATTAAAAGCAACCCGATTAATATTCAAGACCAAAGCCATTGGTAAAGTGCTCAAATTTTTACAACATTTCAGCTATTTCCAAAACAAACGATAAGGAGTTGAAACCGATGTCAGCAGACCAATCAGCATTTTAATTCCCATTTACTTATTCATAATGCTTGTACTAGCAGAAGAACAAAATATCGTACTAATTACCTCGATATAAAAAAAAGGGAAATCAGCGAATGGCCTGCACTCGTCCGACTTTCCCATCTGTTAGCCTTACTTTTATTCCATGTGGATGGAAAGAGGAATTTGTGAGAATATCTTTAACTACTCCAACGGTTCTCTTTCCTGTTTTTTGATCTGCTTTTAAGACGATTTCAACCGTTAGCCCGGAGGTGATGTCTTTTCTGTTTTGGCCGTTCATTAGACGCCCATTCTTCTTCGCTGGTTGTTCGTTTTTTTCGTTTGCTGGCTGTTCATCTTTTGCATTTTTGTATTGCCGTTAAGATTTGGGCCTTGCTGAGATTGTTGCTTTTTATTGGCAAGCTGCTGCTTCATTGCATCCTTTAAGCTTACTTTTTTCTTTTCTTGTTCTGACATTTTGTTTTCCTCCATTGCATTTTTGACTTGCTATTGCTACTATAACACACACCTAAATAGGAAGAAATCATTCTCTACAATTCATCGGCGAATTGATTCAGTCTTACTGCCATTTCCTGAATTTCCTCCATAAATGCACATGTTTGCTTAATTGAATTTGCCTGTGACTCCCCAATAGATGCTATCTTCTCAATCGAACGATTCATTCTGCTTGTCGCCGCCTTTATCTGTTCCATTGTAGCGTGGATTTGCTGGGTTGATTGAACAGTATCTCGGGAAAACTTTCTAATTTCATTTGCGACAACTTCAAAGCCCTTCCCCTTTTCGCCTGCTCTGGCCGCCTCGATTGCTGCATTAAGACCAAGCAAATTTGTCTGATCCGCAACCCGCTTAATAAGAGACAACACCTCTGTCGATTTATTCACCTCTCCTTCTGCTTGTTTTGATTGCCCAAGAAGTTCCTGTGAGAAATTAGCCAAAGATCCAGAGCTGTCTGTAATCATGCCAATTTGTTTGTTTGCCTGCAATAAAGAAGCGAGCATTTGATTGACAATCTCCCGCAGTTCAGTCTGCCTGCGCACTTGCACAGCAATCCCGCCAATCACCTCTCCCTTTGTATTAACAATCGGCGTTGCTGTGCCGATAAATTCAAATCCATAAAAATTTGCTGGAACGGAGGACTTGAACGCTTTTTTATCCCGAAGAGCAATGGCAAGAGGTTCCTCTCGTGAAAGCAGCTGGTTTACTTTAATTTTCAAGTCGATTGCATCTCCAGGAAAATAGGCGACAAACTTTTCTTTATCACAAATGGCAATCGACAAGTCTAACGGGATAGCCATTTTCATCATAGGGATAATGTCGATAATGCTTTCTAATGATTCTGCTCTGTTTAACAATCGTAGAACTCCCTTCCCGCGTAATACTCTTAGTATCACTTAAGCAAGGAAATACTAAACATCTCTACACATTAGTTCAATCGACGTTTATAATACAAATATAACCAATTTTTTAAGTGCGGTGATTTTTTGTTCAAAATATTATTAATTGAAGATGACGCAACCCTTTTTGCTGAAGTAAAGGACCGGCTCAGCCAGTGGTCTTATGAAGTATATGGGATAACTGACTTTTCTAAGGTAATGCAGGACTTTTCGACAGTAAAGCCTGATCTCGTTATCATAGACATCCAGCTTCCGAAGTTCGACGGCTTTCATTGGTGCCGCATGATTCGCTCTCAATCAAAGGTGCCGATTATTTTCCTGTCCTCACGAGATCATCCGACTGATATGGTCATGTCGATGCAGCTTGGAGCTGATGATTTTGTCCAGAAGCCCTTCCATTTCGAGGTGCTAATCGCTAAAATTCAAGCAATTCTCCGCCGTGTGTACAATTACAGCCTAGAACAGACGGAAAAGAAGACTTGGTGCGGTGCAACCCTCGATTATGAAACAAACACTGTAGCTAATGAAAATGGCACAATCGAACTGACAAAGAATGAAGCTTTTATCTTAAAATTGCTTGTTGAGCAAAAGAATAAAATTGTCAGCCGAGACACGCTCATTGAACATCTTTGGAATGACAGCCGCTTTATAAGCGATAATACCCTTACAGTGAATGTTAACCGGCTTCGCAAACGGCTTGAGGAGATTGGAATCGGAAAGTTTATTGAGACGAAAGTCGGCCAAGGCTATATTGCCATTGAAGAGGACGAGCTATGATTTGGAAATTTATTAAAGAAAAACAAAGCTGGCTTTTATTTATTTTGTTTCTCCTAGCATTGAATCTGGTTGTGGCAGCACTTGATGATACAATTGCCTTCACATCAGTTCTATATACAGTATTTTTGTCTTTGCTGTTTTGCCTGCTGTATTTGTTTTGGAGATATCAAAAGGAAACAGCTTTTTATAAAACTTTGACCGAGCGGGACGATAATCTTGATTTATCAGGTATCGCTGTTCCTGAAAGTCCATTCGAGGAAATTGTCGCCGAAAGTCTGAGACAACAAACCTTGTTGTTAAAAGAAGAGCTGCTCACAAATACAGTCGCATTAGAGCAAGAAAAAGACGACCTCCTCTCTTGGATTCATGAAGTAAAGACACCTATGACAACATTGCGACTTCTAATTGACCGGATTGACGATAAAGAAATGCGAGGCAATTTAACATATGAATGGCTGCGGATACATCATCTTCTTGACCAGCAGCTTCATTCAAAACGCTTGCCTTTCATGCAAAATGATTTGTATGTGGAAAAAGTATCTTTAGAGGATATTTTATACGATGAAATTCGCACATTGCAGACATGGTGTATCCAGAAAGGAATTGGTTTTGAGGTTGAGCTTTCAGAAACCGCAGTGCTGACAGACAGTAAATGGCTGGCATTTATTATCAGACAGCTGCTGACAAATGCCGTTAAATACAGCGAAAAAGCAGATATTGTCATTACAAGCAGCAGGAAAGACGAGCAGATTATACTGCAAATCCGTGATTTTGGAATCGGCATGGAGAAAAAGGATTTGCCGCGTATTTTTGATAAAGGCTTCACATCTACAGCTAACCATCAAAACCAGCATGCGACAGGCATGGGATTATACCTTGCCAAAAAGGCAGCAGATACCCTCCATATTACAATGGAAGTCGATTCCTTGCCGCAAAAAGGAACAGCATTCACCTTGACCTTTCCAAGAAAGAATGACTTTGTCCATTTGTTAAGCAATGCAAGCATGTGACAAAACTGTCACATGCTTCTTCTATTTTGTTCGCTGATTCGAAGGATGAGACAGTTCGAGGTGCCTATAATGTAGATATAAACAAGTGGTTAGGAGAGTGACTTAATTTGATGATATTAGAAGCAAATCAAATTCAAAAAAGCTATGGAAACAAATTTAATAAACAAGAGGTGCTCAGAGGTGTCAGTCTGTCTGTTCAAAAAGGCGAGTTTGTCAGCATTATGGGAGCTTCTGGTTCTGGAAAAACAACATTGCTTAATGTGCTGTCTTCCATAGATAAAGTAAGCAACGGAACCATTAAAATTGAAGGCAGTGAAATAACCGGGATGAGGGAGAAGCAGCTTGCTCAGTTCCGTAAAAACAACCTCGGCTTCATCTTTCAAGATTATAACCTGCTCGACACACTGACAGTGAAGGAGAATATCCTTCTTCCCTTGTCGATAACGAAAACACCAAGAAAGGAAGCAGAAAACCGCTTTACAAAAATCGCCAATGAGCTCGGCATATTTGAGCTAAAGGATAAATATCCAAACGAGATTTCCGGCGGCCAGAAGCAGCGCACATCTGCAGCCAGAGCTTTTATCCATGAGCCGAGCATCATCTTTGCTGATGAGCCGACTGGTGCATTGGACAGTAAATCAGCTTCTGATCTTTTGAACAAGCTGAGCAGCTTGAACGAAACACTTGCCGCAACCATTTTGATGGTTACACATGATCCACTTGCTGCGAGCTATTGCAGCAGGGTCATTTTCATTAAAGATGGACAAATTTACACACAGTTAAATAAGGGAGAGCAGGACAGGCAGCATTTCTTCCAGGATATCATGAAGACACAAGGAATTTTGAGCGGGGTGCAATATGAACATTAATCAGCTCATTTTTCGCAATCTTGTCAAAAACATCAAGCATTATTACTTGTATGTATTTGCCTTGATTTTCAGTGTCTGCTTGTATTTCGCTTTTGTCACCCTTCAATATGATCCGTCTATGGATTCGGTGGAAGGAACGATTAAAGGCGGTGCTGCCATTAAAGTTGCCTCTATCTTGTTAGTCGTTATCGTCTCCATTTTTCTTTTTTATGCGAATATGATTTTCATTAAAAGACGCAGCAAGGAAATCGGACTGTTCCAGCTGATTGGCATGACGAAGGAAAAAATCTTTTGGCTTCTAGGAATGGAGAACTTCCTGTTATACTTTGGAGCGCTTTTCATCGGTACCTTCATCGGCTTTTCCTTTTCAAAGCTAATTATCTTAGTTTTATTTAAGATAACTGGCGTAAAAGGAATTGCAAAACTTCATTTTTCAAATGAGGCATTAGTACAGACAATTCTTGTGTTTGCAGTCATCTATATCTTCATTATGCTGATGAATTACATCTTCATTAAAAGACAAACAATCTTAAACTTGTTCAGAGTAACATCATCTGCAGAAGGCAGAGTTAAAAAAATGTCCGTCATGGAGATTATTATCGGGATTATCGGGATAGCAGGAATCATCTCAGGCTATTATGTTTCGTCAAAGCTGTTTGATGGCGATTTTCAGACAATGAATGCATTGTTTGGTGCGATGGCCTTTATATTAGGGTCTGTTATACTTGGCACCTATCTCTTCTATAAAGGGTCTGTCAGCTTTCTGTTCAATCTTGTCCGCAAAAGCAAAAACGGCTATTTAAACATTAATGAGGTCCTGTCTTTATCGAGCATCATGTTCAAGATGAAATCCAATTCGCTTCTGTTAACCATTATCACAACTGTATCAGCGCTTGCGATTGCCTTGCTGTCGTTATGCTATATCTCCTACTATTCTGCTGAGAAAAATGCAGAGACTAGCATCCCCGCTAATTTTTCATTCGGATCGAGTGAGGAAGCTGCGTTGTTTACAGAACAATTAACCAAAAATAAGATAGCATATGACGAAACAAAGATTGACGTAATAATGGCTGATATTAATATCGGCAAAATTTTAAAGGCGGATTTCAACAATCTTAATTTCGACCCGAATATGACGACACTTGCTGTTGTAAGCGAAAACAGTGTGAAAGGGGTCGATTTAGAGGAGGATGAATCATTATTCACAAACTATGATGGTGCATTAAAAGAATTTATGCCGATGAAAAACACTGGAGATATAACGCTTGAAACAAAGGACGAAGCAATCCCGCTGCACCTCATTGGTTTAGATGACGTGCCAGTTATATCCTATAAGTACACAGCTGGCGGGATGCCGACAACGATTGTCGACGAAAAGGTATTTGCTCAGCTTAACAGCAACAAAAATGACAAGCTGCAGTTAGCTTCAAGCACTTATTTCGGAGTTAATATTAACAAAAACGCGGAGATTGAAAAAGCGAATGACATTTACCATGACCTTAAATTAGAGGAGCAGGAATTCAGCCTTTCCCGTCTGGATATGGCCACTAACAACAAGTCTAATATGGGACTGACTATGTTTATCGTCGGATTTCTAGGTTTGACCTTCCTTATCACTTCCGGCTGTATTCTTTACTTTAAACAGATGGATGAAGGCGAAGAGGAAAAGCATAACTACACGATTTTAAGAAAGCTTGGCTATACGAAGGGTGATCTGCTCAGAGGAATTCAAGGCAAGCAGCTGTTCAGCTTCGGAATTCCCCTTGTGATTGGTCTTGCTCACAGTTATTTTGCTGTCCAATCAGGCTGGTTCTTTTTCGGAACAGCATGGACACCAATGCTTACTGTTATGGTCGTCTACACGCTTCTCTATTCCATCTTTGGACTATTATCTGTCCTATACTATAAAAAAGTAATAAACAACGCGCTTTAAAATCTTTACCTATTATTGGAAGTTTATCTTCTGTCAGAAGGTCTATATATACTTTATAACCTTTTAAGGAGGATGATAGAAATGAGTAACTTTGACCAATACAAAGACAAAGCTATCGATGCTGCGAAAAAGGCGCAAAGAAATGAGAAAGTCCGAGACAAAGAAAGAGATATGGGTGAAAAGTTAAAGGATAAAATGAAAGATAAGTTTAATAAATAACCCGTATAAAAAGAGCAGGCTAGTTTACGTTAGCCTGCTCTTTTCATTGGGCAAATTTGGAGTTGCTGCCCCCTCCTAACATTTCCTGTGTAAGGCTTGGCAGCACTATTTCCACAGTCGTCCCACTACCTACCCTACTTTTAATGTTTAATTGGCCGTGATGGCCCTCTTCAATTATCTTGAAGCAGGTCATTAATCCAAGTCCTGTCCCCTTCTCCTTTGTTGTATAGAAAGGTTCGCCGAGTGTCGCAAGTCTCTCTTCTTCAATGCCAATCCCTTGGTCGACAATTTGAATTGATATCTTGTCTTCTTCTAGCGCTTCTACTGTTATCGCAATAATTCCCCCGTTTGGCATTGCTTCGATCGAGTTTTGCAGAAGGTTAAGGAATACTTGCTTCAAACGGTTTTCTTCACAAAAAATCATCGGGATGTCTTCATCCATCTTCGTGTAAATTTGTGTATTATACAAATTGGACTGAGCATTGATAAAGGTGACAACATCTTTAATAATATCTTTAATATTTTTCTTTTTATAAACGTCTGCAGTCGGTTTAGAAAGAAACAAAAACTCTCCGACAATCGTATTTATTCGCTCTATTTCGGATAGAACAATATCCAAATATTCATTCTGCTTATCATCAGACTTTAACAGCTGAATAAATCCTTTGATGGAAGTAAGAGGATTGCGGATTTCGTGGGCAATTCCTGCAGACATTTGCCCGAGCAGCGCCATTTTCTCTGACTTCTGCACATATTGGTTCGTCTGCTCTTTGCGCTCTGTAATATCTGTGCCGAGGGAAAGAACGGCATCCTTGCCGTCAAAGGCAATCGACAGACAGCTGACCTCAAAATAAAACACCGATTTGTCGAATCGCATCATTTTATATTCAATATTGTGGAGCGGCTTCTTCTCTGTTTTGACAAGACTCATCCGCATTTCCCAGCGTTCCTTATATTCAGGTGCAATGAATTCTCCGAAGGACCTGCCAATCAGCTCACTAGGAGAGTTCGCCCCCATCATTAGAACTGCTGCCTTATTCACATAGATAATTTTGTTCTTGTGATGAATAAACACCGGCTCTGGCAGGGAATCAACTAGCAGCCTGTAGCTGGTCTCACTCAAACGGGCTTTTTGCTCAAAATAGCTGCCTAAGTCAATATGATAGCCGACAAACCATGCAATGGCCGTAAAAATGAAGAAGTCGATTGTAAAGAAAGGCTCTTGGTCTGCTATCTTCTGATACAACGTAAATAGGACCGAAACTAACACCAACACAACTTGTCCAGTTCTTTTCATATTTGGAGGTCTCCCCATCATATCCATTGCTCCCATGCAACATAATAGTATTAACACGTTCTTTATGATGAACATTCTTTTCTCTTATTCTACCATCTGATTGGTGGAATTGGTAAAAATTTATGATTGTTTTTTTACGGCTAGATTATGTGTCTTTTGTCAAAAAATCTGCAGAAATCGCAAAAAGATCATTTCTTTATTGTTATATAGCTTTATTTTTCTTCTACCCTTGTAGCTTGCGGTCTCAAACGCTGTCTCATTATTCACACACTATTGCAAAATAAAGAATTCTTGTTCATGAAAACCCTTTCTTATTGTACTCTCCAGAAATACAATTGTATTCTTAGGAAAAATTTATTATGATAGTTAAGTTGAATCAAGAATTATAGATAACCAGCTGAAAGATGCTTTTTAATAAAACTGCAAGAAATGAGATTGGTTTTATTCCAACTTCATCATTTCGTTGCCGGAAACCTACTCCATGAGCATTATCATATTTTGAAAATTACGGCTGCTAAATCGTGAAAGAGGGGATATAAATGTCAAACAACAACAAGCTTTCCCAAGGCTTAGAATCACGTCATATCCAGATGATTGCATTAGGCGGAACAATCGGAGTCGGACTGTTCCTAGGCTCTTCCAGTACAATCGGCTGGACAGGCCCATCCGTTTTGCTTGCATACGCAATTGCTGGAATGTTCGTATTCTTTATCATGCGGGCAATGGGAGAAATGCTTTATCTAGAGCCTAGCACAGGTTCCTTCGCCACATTCGGCCATAAATACATCCACCCGCTTGCAGGCTATATGACTGCTTGGAGCAACTGGTTCCAGTGGGTAATTGTCGGCATGTCAGAAATCATCGCTGTCGGAGAATATATGAACTACTGGTTCCCTGATTTACCGCCATGGATTCCAGGATTAATCGCCATGGCAATACTAGGTGCTGCTAATTTAGTATCTGTAAAATCCTTCGGAGAATTTGAATTTTGGTTTGCCATGATTAAAATTGTTACAATCGTGCTCTTAATTGTAGCAGGCTTAGGCATTATCTTCTTCGGATTTGGAAACGGCGGACAAGCTGTCGGCTTATCCAATCTGTGGGCACACGGCGGCTTTTTCTCAGGCGGCTTCACAGGATTCTTCTTTGCCCTTTCTCTTGTTATCGGTGCCTATCAAGGAGTTGAATTGATTGGGATCACTGCTGGAGAAGCAAAAGATCCAAAGAAAACACTGACAAAGTCAATCAACAGCATTATCTGGCGCATTCTTATTTTCTATATTGGCGCGATTTTCGTTATTGTTACAGTGTATCCATGGGATCAGCTCAGCTCTGTCGGCAGCCCGTTTGTAGCAACATTTGCTAAAGTCGGTATCACAGCTGCTGCTGGTATTATTAACTTTGTTGTTATCACTGCTGCCATGTCAGGCTGCAACAGCGGTATTTACAGTGCAGGACGCATGCTTTATACATTAGCAATGAACAAGCAAGCACCAGCCTTTTTTGGAAAACTAACTTCAAATGGCGTACCATTATTCAGCACAATTGGCGTTATGGTCGGATTATTAGTTGGTGTTATCTTAAGCTATATCGCACCAAAGGGCATCTTTGTTTACGTTTATAGTGCAAGTGTCTTGCCAGGAATGGTGCCATGGTTTGTCATCTTAATCAGCCAAATTCGTTTCAGAAAAGCGAAAGCAGCCGAAATGGGCAGCCATCCATTTAAAATGCCATTTGCACCTGTAACAAATTATGCAACTATCGTATTTCTATTAATCGTCCTTGTCGGCATGGCCTTCAATAAAGACACACAAGTCTCTCTTGTTGTCGGAATCATCTTCCTTCTCTTAGTTGTCATCAGCTTCTTCGCTTTTGGCATCGGCAAGGAACGCCCAGACAAAAAGGACACTACTGCAACAGCAAACCGTTAAATATAGAAAACAGCACTCCTAACATTAAGGAGTGCTGTTTTTTATTTAGCTGATTTTTTTTGACCTATACAACAGGCAAGAGTTAGGAAAATGTATGGGTATGTTAATAGAATTAGCTCTATAAATCCATATTCTCTAAAAATATGACCTTCTCTCGGATCTGTATCATAGTAATAACTTTACCCACCATATAGATGCCGACGAGCAAATAAGTGACAAATGATATAGTAAGCAAAACATAGCCTAGTATATGGAATTTTATATTTAGAACACAATATAATAATATGCCAAAAAAGATTAATCCTAACAATAGTAACAATACACATACATATAATGGCTCATATAAATAATCACTCTCACTTCCAGGGAAGTTCATCATCCTCCCTCCTTTCTCTTATTTAATACGAGCTCGCATTTAATAAAAGGGATTCGCACTTGAATATACGATTCCCCTTTTTGCTTTCACTGCTTTTTCTTTTTACCTATACTACAGGCCAGTGTTAGGAAAATGTATGGGTATGTTAATAGAATCAGCTCTAAAAATCCATAATTATTAAAAATATGACCTTCTCTCGGGTCTGTATCATAGTAATAACCTTTACCCACCATGTATATGCCAACCAATAAATAGGTAATTATAGACAGTCCAAGAAAAACAAACCCTATCATATTAAATTTCAAGTTCAGTAAACAATATAATAATATGAAAAAAAATAGTAACCCAGCAGAAAATAACAAAAATACTACTATCATTGGTTCATAAACAGTAGCACTTAAACTATTAATTAGCCCCATTGATTTACTCCTGTTAATAATTTTTTTTCGGATTACATGCATCTAAATATGTGTTAAGTAGAGACTTATCAGGTCTCCAAGGTTCTAAGTTCCATGATGTTTTCCAAACAGTACCTGGATTTATCGCATGACATATAAATTGATCTTTCATCCTACCATGTTTTGAGCTCGCTATACTTTTCTTGAAATTTGCATCTGCGGTAACCTCAGACCACATGTCCTTTGCAATAACAGTTGATGCAAATGTCCCTGTTAATGGTGAGCCTAAAACATAGCTTGAAGTTACGAATAATTTTGCACACGTTCTTGTATAAACAGAGAATTTACCACTGCTACTATTTCCAAAATACTTTGAGTCAGTATTATTTATGGTATCTGAACAGAACAAAGGATCAGCTTGGAGAGGGTAACTATCGCCTGTATATTCTACTGTTTGATAGATTGCATTATCCTTGAGAGTATACTGACTTTCTATAAAATCACCTTCATTATCAACAGCCCAAGGCTTCCCAATACTGAATATTATTTCTCCCTTATCATCTTTAACATAATATAATCCGTCTTCTTCAACTAAATATTGGTTTTTCTCTAACTCAATGTCAATTTTAAATTCTTTAGGCGATTCTTCAGATTCCAGTGTATAAATTTGCCTGAAACCTCCATCCAATATTTGGTTTTTCACCTGATAATCTTCATCTTCATTTTCATAAACTATAGTTCCATCATCATTTTCTTTAAACTCTAACTCTTCATCATCTAAAGAAATCTCAATACTATTTCCATCTTCATCTGTAAATTCTATACTACTTTTATCAAAATCTATCTCTGCACTGTATTCTTCTTCCTCCGATATGATACTATCCCTATTTTCTTTATAGTCACTTGTTTCAACATCTTCGATTAAATCGAATGGTAACTCCTCCATATTGGCTGCAAATTCTTCAGGAGATTTGATATTAGAATTATCCTTCGTCTCTGCTCTTGTAATTGGCAGATTAAACATACCTACAAACAGAACGGTAATTACAATTAGACTAAATATTTTTTTAAACATAAGAAATTCCCCCTCAATATTTGTAATACTTAAAGTGAAACATCTTGCTTCATGGATTTTTTTATATTTCATCTGCCCTCCTCTCTTCTTTTTTGGGTTTCTTTATTGAAGCATCCGTTTCCTTTGAGTTCACAAAATGATCATGGAAGATGGGTTATTCACATTAATTAGCACATAGTAGTATTTCTCTAAAATTGAAAGGGAAATTTTTCATTATATTTCTACCTAAGTTAGAAGGAGAATTAATACAAAGCACTCTCTATTAATTGATGGACACAACTAACATAGAGTGCTTTTTTGGATATTTGTTCAAAAGTAAGGATTAACTATCTAAGAATAAATGCTTAGACAAAAAAGATGAGCCCAATAAAAACCGGACTCACCCTTCCTTGTTAACTTTTCTGCACGACAGCTTTCCTGCCCAGATTACGAAGTCTGGACAGCCGTCTTTTAATGACAAATTTCAGCGCTGCATATCGCATCTTTTTATAAATACTTCTGCAGTTTTCCTTTGTCCAATTTAACATCACAAAATAATCATTTGCGTTTTTAGCGGAATATTTTAAGAAGTACATAACTGTAACGTACACACTGTTTCCAAACCAGTCCTCTACTTCTTTGGCATTGTAGTTGAAGTCATTAACAGCCATATTTTTGATTGTCTTTTTTTCGTTTAAATTCTCAATGATAAAGTCACTCTTTAAGTTAAAGGTGATATTATTGCCGTGAATTCGATACACACCTGCGACTGTATCAAGAAAGCCGGCATCGCCAACGAGCAGGGATCTTAAATAGATAGCAGAATCATTGACCATTTTCATGTTTACAATGTCCATCTCAATGAGCGCAGACCGCTTAAAAACAGTTGTTAGTGTGGATGCTGGCTTCGGGTAGCCTTTTTTTTCAAAGTTAATAAAATAATCATATTTTTTGACGATGGTGTTTAGCTTAAGGTCTGAAAGTTTTAATTCGGATTTGTTCGTTTTATCTAAGAATACATTAGCTGCCACAAATGAAACTTCTGGATGCTGTTCATGAAAATGGACTGCTTTGCTTATATAATTCGAATCAATCAGATAATCGTCATCATCTAAAAAGAAAATATACTCGCCGTCAGCATTTGTAACAAAGGCTTTCAACCGGTTCGTGCCTGGTCCTTCATTCTTGTTATTTCTCATATAAATGACATTGGACGTACTAGCATATTTCTTCTCCATTAAAGAGCTTGTTCCGTCCTGGGAGTTATCGTCTATGATGATTAACTCAATATTTGGATAATCTTGCTTTAGAATACTATCAATTACTTGTTCTAGAAATCTTTCTCTATTATACGTAGTAATAATAACATTCACTTTCGGTCCTGATTGGTTTTGGAACGTAATTTCATCATGCAGCGAGCTTTCCTTAAAAGCCTGAAACCTCGTTATATGAGTGAATATTTGTTTAGCAGCTGCTTCATCTAGAAAAAATTGCGCTTCTAAATAGAAAAGAAACACTTCTGCAGACAGCTTTCCTTTTAACAGTGCAAGTAACACTTCGTTAAAATTCTCTAAATAATCCTTTTGTTCGGCAGAGTCAGCTAGTTTTTCACTTAAAAACTTTTGAAGTTGTGCTATATCCACTATAGTGCTCATTTCTTGCTGATTGGTATGGAAAAAGTCAGTAATCACAGTGCCAGTTTGTTTTAGTTCATGCTCCGAATTCATAAACATCCTCCTCTCTTATGTAGAGATAGATTTTTTGCGCTTTTGTTGATTAATAAGTTTAACGATAATATCTCTTGTATATTTAAAAGCCTCTCTGTCGATAACAGCATTAATAGATGCAAATATCACAATCGTTAATCCTAATAAAATAACGGCGCTAAGAATTGTAGTTATATAAGAAGTTGGATGAATGCTCATCGCTTTGGCTGCAGTTACGATGATTGAGAATATCACAATATTTGTCAGCCATCTTCTTATTGTCATCCACGCATTTCTTTCCAGTATCTTTTTGTTCGCATAAAGGACGATATCGATAGAGCGATATAATAATGCTGCGATTGTGCCAAGCAGCACACCATATATTCCTAAAAACTGAACAAGCGTGATGGAGCAGACTAGATTAATCGTACATTCCAATATCGCCCGGCTTTGTGTCTTCTTGAAATGCCCTGCAATATTTATGACATTATTAGAGGTTGCTCGCGCATTCACTAATAATTTAATGATGACAAATAAGGTCGGTATCCAAAAATCAATATAGTTTATATCCTTAATTCCGCTCGTATACAGCTCCATAAATGGCAAGATGAATATATAGGCGACCGTAAATAAGGAGAACACAAAGGACATGAAACAAACTTCGTAAGCATTAAATAGTTTTAAGAACTTATCTTTGCCTTCATGAAAGGTTTGTCCGAGTGCAAATGTGACACTGCTGTTGACGGTGCTGATGACTTTATCTAATACAGAAAACAGCATATTATAAAGCACATAGACACTTACAACCTTTAAATTCGTAAAGATAGTCAGAATAAGGACATCCGTATTGTTAAAGATTAGAGAAGATATTTGGTGAACCATCACTGATTTTTTTTGCGAAATGGCGTCAAAATCTGGTTTAACCTTTAAATCTAGCCATTGATAATTTCTATTAATATAGATTTGATAAATGATAATTTGCACAATCATTAACACAAAATGTGTCGATTGAATCGCAATAAGATTATAGCCTTTAAGGATAAATAGAATCTTTAATCCACTTATCACAATATTAATAAGTGTTGTGATTGATGTATCGACATAGCTTTTTCCTTCTGCAATTAAAAAAACTTTAAAGGTTCCTTGAAAATAGAAATTAATAGCTCCGCCCATACCCGTAACGAGAATTACAAACATAATCGTCATTTTATCGATGGATGAATCAATAAAAAGCGGATAGAAAACGGAAAGCAGGATAATACAGATAAAATAGTAAATACCCGTTTTTTTATAGTAGCTTGATGTAGCTGACAGGATAGAATTTATATTTTCCCGATTTGCACCTGCCACTTGTTTATATAATGCTTGTAAGGAGGCAGCTCCTACCCCTGCTTCTAATAGGGACATATAAATAATAATTTGCCCAACAGAAGATAATAATCCATTTACCTCAGAACCAAAGTTCACCAAAAGTAAACGCGGAATTAAAATGCCCAGTGCTATGATTAGTAACTGACTTATTAACCCTAAGGCTAAATTGATCAGACTTCTTTTGGCTTTCATATTTACTCCTTTTTATTTCCAGTCATTCAACAAGTATTTATCCAGCTGTAGAAACTGCAGGTTAGAATCCTTGATAATATGCTCCATATCCAGTTCTCGATACTCTACCTGTGCAAGTTCTGTAATATCAAGCTTGCCAATATCCTTGATTTCACTGTATTTTCCTTCAAAATTTATATCGTGTAACACATTGGTCATTTTTTTGCTGTAAATTATCGGAAACACTTTTTTCTTAAATAACAACCCAAGAATCATCGCGTGAAATCTTGTGGCATACATTATTTCGACTTTATGAAGCTCCGCCAATGCTGTATCTAAATCATTTTTATAGTTAACTACTTTGATGTTAGGCTTGTATTTATCGTCCATTACTTGCAGCAGCTCAGCGATTGCTTTTTCATCACCTTCATATTTACAGAAGGAAAATAACGTGACTTGATAATCATTGTTAATAAATGATTCACAAATTTCTTTCATCTTCTGTAAATAAGCCGCTTTAAATGGTGCTAGGTTTTCCCGGTTACTCACATCTATCAGTGAAATACCAACCCTTTTCTCCACCTGAATTCCTTGTGCTTGATAATCCAAATTAAACACAACATCTTGTGCTAAGCGGACATTGGGAAGCTCTTTAAACAACTCATATGATTGATTATCTCTAAAGCAAACATCATCATAGTTTGAGAAGATATGTTGATAGCTTTCAAAAAAGCCGCTATTTTCATATGGCCCAAAATTGCAGCCTAACAAAAAATTAGACTTATTATTTAATAGCTTCGCTTTATCCTTTTTTATCTTCATTTTCCAATTCTCTTTTTCGATAAAAAGAGAGCCGCCAATATATACATGTGCGTCCATCGTTAAACCAAGCATCGTTCTAATAAAGGATTTGCTGAATAGTTTATTAGGAATCTTATCAATCACCTTATATAGGATATTCGGATAAATCACATGTAAGTTTTTTATTCCTGTGAAAGCACTAAGCTTCCCTTTATTTTCATAAATATAGAATTGTGTTTGAGGGTATCGCTCACATAAAACTTTAACGAATAAATCATCTCCTAAGTTGTTGTTTAAATATGCTGATATTAAAACCCTTTTCAAAGAAACACCTCGTTTATCCATACAGTTAAGTTAGTTAGCTTTTTTACACAATCTTCTTTTTAAGCTGTTTCGGGTACTTTAATAAAACATCGCCTAGGAGAAACTGACCCTTTAAGTATTGATGAATTACAATTCTTTTCATTAATTTTTTTATCCCTTTATTGTTATGCTTTACGGAAGCTTCCCATTTAGGGAAGTAGCGGTCCATTGTTGTCTTTATATTCACGGCTATATTCATTCTTACAGTCGTATCTTCTACGTACATGAGTTTAAATAATAATCCATTCAAGAGATGGTCGATAAACAAATATTCAACCTTATTTAGATTCTTATTAAGCTTCCCTTGTTTTTCTAATTCCTTATACACATTTTCAACCATATAAATCTTATCGTTCAGTTTTAAAGGATTAATTGTGTTCGTTTGAGAAGTATCTCTTGAAATATCATAAAAATAGAGGGCTTGATCAATTTTTGCTATATTACTAGCATTCGCAACAACCACTGGGACAATCCCGAGATCTTCATACCAATAACCCTCAGGAAAACGATAGTTCTCCCATAACTTTCTGCTAAACAGTTTATTACAAGGTCCGGCACTGCAGGTATGCAGTTCTGTGCCAAGATGAATATGCTGTTTCTGGCCTTGTTTATTCACTTTGTAATAGTCAAACACAATCAAGTCACATTGTTGGCTGTTGACTATATCCACACATGCTTGAACGGCATTATTGTCCAAATAATCATCGCTGTCCACAAACATAAAGTATTCGCCTTTTGCGATACTTATCCCTAAGTTTCTAGCGCTGGCTTGACCGCCATTTTCTTTGTTATAAATGCGGATTCTATTTTCTGTTTTGCCGATTTCCTCTACAATGCTTAAAGAGTTATCAGTCGAACCGTCATTTATCACTACTATTTCTATATGTTTATACGTTTGATTTTTGAGTGAATCCAAACATCTCGTTATATATGCTTCTACATTATAAACAGGTATGATAACACTTATTAAAGGATTAATCATGTCTTTGTTTGTCCCTCCGCTATGTTGTACATTAGGGTAGCTCCTCTTTCGTTCATTATACTAACAATTAGAAAAGCAAAGATAATAATGGAATTTAATTAGCAGAAATAACACTAATTCTTTACAGTAACTTAAAGTTTTTCCTGTTGCTTTTAATGAACTCCCTCTCTTTATCCATCAAACTATTACAACTCTTAAAATAATTCATGGTTTAAAAAAATTCACAGCGTCTATATATAAAGTACAACACTAAAGGAGGCTGTCCAAAATGGTTAAACCGAATGATTTAAAAGACAAAACAGTGGACCGTCCACTTGATGACAAGAAAGTTGAAGAACAGGTAAAGAATATTAAAGAAGACAACAACGAGTCTGATGAAAAGAAGAATAAAGAATAAAAAATAAGCCTCCAATAAATGGAGGCTTACTTTCCGTTTATCCAAAAATCTCGCCGTCGTTTTGGTCGAGGTCCATAGCAGAGTACATATAAGCTTGATTAAAGTCAGGAGTATATTCCGGTTTATCTGACAGCTTTTTAAGATGTCTGCCTATTAAGTACTTCGTCTCACTGGAGATGAAACCAAACGGCAATTCTGCTGCTCTGCCGAAATAAATCGATGACTGCTTGCCGCTGCTTAACACAACCTTCTTGCTGTTTACCAAATATGGGCGGTCCATTTGTGTTGTATAAACGGTCTCCCAATCATTGACTGTCTCAAAGGCAATTTTGGAAAGATGACCGCCGGAAACAGATAATAGAATAATATCTGGCTCCAAATAATCTACAAGCTTGTGCCAAGCTGGAACACCGCTTGATTCAAGGTTTTTCTGTTCACTTCTGCTGAGCGATTCCCATGTCTGATTCGTCGCAAGGGAGGAACAGATGTCTGTATGGATGGCCGTGTTTACCATATTGCCATAGAAGCTGGCATCAAGACCGTTCAATAACGGCTCATAGGCTGGATCAAACCATTCTTTGTATGGCTTATCTTGGAAGTATTCATTTAGGGCAGCCAAATATTGCTGATTAAAATCATAAAAATGATCTTTTTTCATTGACTGAAAACGAAGGAAAGGGTCTGGGTCAGGGAACTCCTTCTTGGAAGGATTCAAACCGACTGTAATGATACGGATCGGGGATTCAAAATATTTTTTGATATTGCCAAAGTACAAAATTGGCATAGAAGATTTCACAACATAGGATAAATCTTTTTTTGATTCGAAGTTTTCCAAACACTCTTTTGCTAGACTGGTTAGTTTTGCAGGTTGAATAACAATAAAAATCACCCTTTCAAGAATTTTAAAAAAGTATTGCTCTACTAAATATTTCGCCCTCTATTTCAGTTTTCCCTTCAAAACGATTTAACACATCCAAACTTTTTTTAAAAGAATGATTCAAAATGCTTTAGACGCACGCCTTGAAACCTGCCATAATAGGAAAACCAGAGAAAGAGGAGCGTTCAAACTTTTTTTAGCAATCATTTACTATAAATGTAAAAAAGCAAACTCTTGGTTGTGGAAACGCCTTCTTTTTTAATGGATAATAATGCTAAAAGAAGGTTTGACATGATTAATGAAAAATTTTTTGCAAGTTCATTAGGAAAACAAATCCGCTATGCAAGAATGAAGAAGGGTTTATCCCTTGAACAGCTCGGCGAACGGACAAGCATGAGCCCCAATTTCATCGGCAGGATTGAACGCGGCACATCTATTCCAAAATCCTTTACTCTATATAAGCTATGCAAGGAATTGGGCATCAATCCTAGTTTTCTGTTCATTCAAGCAGAAAAAGAGTACAAGGAGCAAATTTAGCTTACTAACTCCTTTCCCCTCCCCATTTATATTCTCTCTAAATCCCTGTAATTTTTACTGTATCCAAGAAACAACAGACAATACCTCTCGCAAAAAATTTTTCCCTTCTTAAGATTAACTGCATGCAAACCTCCCTTTTCACCTACTAAAAAAGGAGTGCATCGCAATGGCTAATTTCTATGATGATTATGAAATAAGCGAAAAAACCCTCGCCTTGAAACCTGCCTATAATCTGGAGTACAGCACGATTGTCCTTGAAGGAACAGAAGAATATTATGTAAAGAAAACTCCGCTTGAGCTGATCAAACAGGCCTCCCTTTTCGGCGGGGCTGAATATGACGGACGGCGCTGTGCTGTTTCCTTTCTGACCGGCATTAAAAAGAAAATCCCCATTCCCATCAATCCGCAAAAAAACATCTACGCTTTCCCAACACAATCGCCAAGCCAAATGGACTGCCACTGGATTTTTTTCTCCCATGTTAACCTCATTTCAGGAGCATCCTCTGTCAGCAATAAAAGTACAATGATTGTTTTCCAAAATGGCAGGAAGCTGGAGGTTAAGGAATCGGCTCATATTCTCGACAAACAGATGTACAGAACCTGGATGTGTGTGAAAGCATTGAGCGGTGATTTTCCTGTCAGCACATAATCTCTTGCCAACAATAAGAAAATCGGGTATTAATGAAGAATAAAAGTTGTTACAGGAGGAAGATATGGCAGAAATTATTCGATTCATCGCCGGGATTGTCAATGAAATACATGATATTATCATGCAGGCTGCGGCCCATTTCGGCTGGCAGGCTAGTGATAAAGACTTGCATCTATGGATTATTGGCATCATTGGCATCCTCTCCTTTTTCGCGGTTCATGCCGTTTTCAAACTGCTTGCAAAATGGAGCATCACGAGCATCTCCTTCATTTATACCTTCACACTCATATTAGTACTCGTTTTTGCGATTGAAATACAACAAGGCATCACCGGCCGCGGCAATATGGAGTTTCAGGATGCAGTCGTTGGGATTTACGGATTTTTGCTGTTTTTCGGTGTTTATGTGCTGTACAGGGTTATTCGGTATGGTTTTCTGCGAATGGCACGAAAAAAGGCTAAAGCTGGACGGACGAGAAGATCAGAGTAAAAAAAGGAAGAACCTTTTTTAGCGGTTCTTCCTTTTTCTATTTATTTGTCTTCTGTGCTGATAAGCTCATTTATTTCCAACGCACCATCTTCAAGCTTATTCACTTTATAGGAGGATTTGTACTCCTGCCTTTTTGTTGTTCCATCTTCATAAGTAATGTCATACACATCTTCTGTATCAACAACATAGCCTTCGTCTGTTTTTTCATAATCTGTCACCTCGACAGAGACAACTTCTTCTGTAATGCCCTTTTCGTAAATATACTTTACATAATCTTTCGACTCTGTGTACGCTTTGCCATTCGGATCTAAATACGGACTCACAAAGGAGAATTCCCCTGCATTCATAGCAGAAACACTAGCATAGTAATAATCTTCCATGAATGAGTTCAAAGCCTCTTCTGTTTCTTCTGGTGTATCCTCCGTAAATTCTAAATCAATATAGTTCGTGTTAATAACTTTTTGAGCAGCAGTTTTCATTACGCCGTCCTTTGTTTCATACTCTGCATGAAGACTGATAGAACCGTCTGTAGGAATTGGACCGAAATCATATACATCTGCAACCTTTTTGCCAGTACTCTTTCCATTCACAAACAGGATACTGTCATCAATATTAGAATAAATATCTACATATTCCCCTTCAAAATCAAGATAGATATCCAGTACATTAGCATAAGCATCATCAAAGTCGAGCTTTTCTGTGTGTGATAAAGAGGCATAGTCGCCTTTATAACTGCCTGCAAGCTCCGTGTCACCTGGCAGTACATCCTTTATGGTCAGATCTTCGTCCACCTTCTGCTTGCTGTCTCTATATTCTACTTCTGCTCCGTCCAAATTGGCACTGACAGTTAGCTCAAATGGAATTGCCTCGATTTTGTATTGCTGGTAAAGGCCGAATTTCTTATCTCCCTTTACAAGACGCACAATTTCATTGCTGCTGTTATCTGTAACGGTCGCCCCGGCTGTGACACCTTCATAGGAAAAGGAGCTGGATATTTCGGATTGATAGTCTTTCAGATAAGCTAAGTAGCTTTTAATGTCTTTCTCTTTGAAGTCACCATCAAATTGCTCAAAGGAAATAACCTTCTTCGCCTCTTTTACATCCTTGCTTTTGACAGCTTGTTCAAATGCTTCTATTGTCTTTTCCGGTGTATATAGACTAGCAATGAACTTATGCGCACCAAACAGAATTACCACAGCCAGCGCAGCTGAAAGGATGATAATTTTATTTTTTTTGGACATTGGCTCTCTCTTAGCTTCTGCTGTTTGATGATTAGCATTGCTGGAAGGAGCTTGGACCGTTTTGCCGGTTTGTGCAGCTTCAAATGGCTGTCCACATGAATTACAGAAATTCTGGCCTTCCTTTCTTTCCGTACCGCAATTTTTACAAAATTTCATTTTTCTCTTCCCCCATATTTTAATAAGAGGCCTGAAATACGACAGGCCCCCTAAGTTCTCTCTTTATGTTAAAAACCAAATGGATTCATCATATCGAGCATTTCCTCGATGTTTTCCAATGCTGCATCACCAATGATCATAAATACAATCGCAATCGCAATATAGGATAAAAGAATGCTGTAGAAAGCATCCAATCCACCGTTACTCTGCTTTTTATAGCTGTAAATAATCAATGGAATCACAAAGGAGAATGCCGTTAATCCCAACAACAGGAAGAATACAAAAGAATAAGAACCAATTAAGGAAATAATTAGTGCAATCACAAAAAATGAGGCTGGAACTACTAAGAATGTACCAAATCTCGCTAGTACATCAAGAAAGCCGGCAGAAGATTTACCAAGCTTGACCGCTCCGAAGATAATTAGTACTACTAATGCAAGTATAATTAATAAAATAAATAATGGTTTAATTACAACAGCACCGAAGCTGATATCTGGCGAAAACCAGCCACTGTTATAGCTGCTAAATGCACTCTTTAATGCAAAATAACTCATAAGCGGAATCATCAAAGCAAATAAAACAATTGTAATGATTCCATTGATGAAATTCTCTTTCCCTGTATTTGCTGCTGCTTGAACAGGATTTTTTAATGCTGTTAAAAAGTATGAAAAGTATTGCTTGGAAACAGTCTTCGTTTTCTCTATATATGCTTGACTGCTTCCTGTCTGTCCAGCAGTTGTTGAAGCCGCTGCAGCTGCTTCCTCTTTGGACAATACTGGATTTGGGTGTGTCCCGGTTTCTGTCTGCAGATTTGCTCCGCATGATTCACAGAATCTAGCATCCCTATCATTAGGATGCCCGCACTTTACACAATTCACTGTTAAGTCTCCCCTTTTTTCTATCTATATATTGAAAATAAAGAAAAAGCTGTATTCTCATACAAAATATTCAATTCCCTAAATTTCCTCACTTATTGTAATAGGTAAATCAACTTAACACCAGTAATAATATGGTAAATAAATAATCCATTATACTCATTATCCCTTTTGAAAAATACCACTCTAGTTTTTAATGCAATCCTTAACCTCCTGCTAATACAAGGTTTAAAACAATTAAAAAAATACGGATACCCTCGTAAATTTTTCTCTGAACTTTCGTTCGACAAATTTCGAGGGTATCAGCGTAACAAATGGAATCATTTACTATTTCATCCTGCTAAAACACTACCGATATAAAGCCGATATCATTAAAAAAAGAGATTCATATAAGGACATGATGTCCAGTTGACGGCTTATCGGCCAAGGGTCTATGCCGATAAGCCGGGCTACTTTTTTCGGGAAGGATGAACACTTGTGGGGAAAATAATTTCTGGATTTTCTGCTTTTCTATTACTCTTTTCTATACCTTTAAGTACTTTTGCTCAAGAGGAGAATGTATCTTTAAAGGCAGCTAACGTTAATACAAACTTAAACACAAGTTTGGTACCTCGGCTTGATATAAGCAAGCATCTTAACTTTGACAATGTGGAGGATTATCCGCTTATCAGGGACGGTGCTGTGGCGGGAAGCTTGACCGACAGTGTCGGCAGTACCAATACAGTTACCTATATTGGCACCTCTTCCTCTGAAACCGCAGATGAAGCGATGAATTTGCTGCTGGCTGTTCAAAATGACAGCACAAATAAGGATGCTTTTTTGGATATAGAATTTTACACAGACAATAATGGGGCCCTTGACTATATCGGCGGCATTTCAAACGATATGTCTTCCTCTTTCGGAAACATGAAGCTTGGAATAACGCTTCCAAAGTCACTTTATAAAAACAGTGCCTACATATACTTGCGTCTTGGCACCTCTAAAAGCCAGTCTGATTTATATTATTCTGATACAACTTATTTCAAGGTAGCAAACCCATTTTACACAGGAACTGCTTTAAACATAAGCAGCGGGACAAGCTATTACAGCTTAATCAGCAATGAATCTACCAATGCTTATCAAAGCGAAAATACTGGGTCATTAGAGATTAACAATGACGAATATACGTTCAACAAAAACATGGAAAAAGAAGCCTATATGCTTGATTATGTCGTTCCGTTCGAGCCAGAAGATGCGGACAAAGTAACGACTAAAAGCACCAATTCTGTAATCGCCTCCTATGATGAGGGCGACAGCAAAGCATTTTGGGTAACAAATATTGAGACAAATGAAGATTACCAGCTGACTGCAAAGCTTCTGTACAGTGGCACCTACGCAGATGTGTGGGTAAATAACAATGAAATTACGGCAGATGCGGCTGCACAGCTCGGCAAGGAATTCGATGATTCTATTCACCTTTCTGTGGCAACAAATTTCGGGAAGGAATCAGATGTTAATAATGACGGAAAGGTTAACATCCTTGCCTATGATATTAAGGATGGGTTTACTGGTAGCGGCGGCTATGTGGCTGGCTATTTCTCGCCTGTCGATTTATATAATGATACAAACTCAAATAAGTCAGAGATTTTCTATATTGATACGTACCCGCTCATGTATGACGCAGGCGATATCGATGTGTCTGAGGCTTATATGACACTTGCCCATGAATTTCAGCATATGGTCAGCTTTAACCAAAATGTGTTTATCCAAGGATCTACACAGCTGGACACATGGCTTGATGAAGGGTTGGCGATGGCAGCCGAACAAATCTATTCAAAGGATATCCTGCAAAGCAGGATTGATTATTATAATTACAGCACAAGCATCACAGCAGGGCAGTCCTTACTGAATTGGGATTATTACGGGGACACGTTAGCGAATTACTCCCTTTCCTACTTGTTCCTGCAATATTTGAAATACCAGGCTGGCCAAGGGGACAGCATCTTTAAGGAAATTATCGCAGACACAAACAGCAATTACAAAGCAGTCGAGAACATCATTCATAAATATATTGATCCTAAACTAACATTCGGACAATTTATGACGAATTTCCGGGCAGCACTTGTCTTGAAGAAGGATTCTGGTCCGTATGGCTTTAAAGGCGTTTCCGCTTTTGATTCCCTTAAAGAGAAGCTGTACAGCGGGACAACAACTTTGTCTTTAAAAGGCGGCGGTGCTGTTGTAAAAGGATTAAGCTCACCAGAAGACTTTTCTGTACCATCAACGAAGGGTGCCGATATTACGTATACCATGCTGACAAACAGCAGCGGCACAGATGTGCCGACAACGCCGACTGTGTATGCAATAGGTGACAGTGATACTGCTTTAAGCGGGATTGCCGACCCATACACAACCATCTTTATTACAGCAAATGGAACAACAATCGGCAGCGGCGCAGCAAGCAGCAACGGGACGTTCCAAATCACAATTCCGAAGCAAAAGGCTGGCACAAAACTAGCCGTCTATTCAATTGATACAGCTGGCAGCCGCAGTGCAGAGGCAGCTGTTACCGTGCAGGATAAAACAGCACCATCCAAGCCGAAGGTTAACACTGTCAGTGATTCTTCCACAAACGTCACTGGAACTGCTGAAGCAGGTTCGACTGTTCAAGTTCGATCAGGCTATTCAACTATTGGAAAAACAACAGCTGACAGTAAAGGTGCTTTTAAAATAGCAATTACGAAGCAAAAGGCAGGCACAAAGCTGGTTGTGAATGCAACAGACAAAGCTGGCAATAAGAGCGGTGACACATCTGTCACTGTTGTCGATAAAATAGCACCAACAAAGCCAAGTGTTAGCTCGATCAGTGATGCGACAACATATGTGACAGGCAAGACAGAAGCAAAAGCAAAAGTGTATGTAAAAAGAGGCAGCACAACAATTGGCACAGCAACAGCCGACAGCAAGGGCGCCTATAAAATCAAAATAGCGAAGCAAAAGGCAGGCACGTATTTAACGGTGTATGCTGAGGATGCTGCCCATAATAAGAGTAATTCTGTTTCTATTAAAGTTGCCGACAAAACAGCACCAGGCGCACCTAGTGCTAAAACGGTCACATCGAAATCAACAAGTATTTCTGGCAGTGCAGAAAAGGGAGCTACCGTTTATGTGTACAGAGGCAGCAAATATTTAGGAAAAGCGACTGTCAGCTCAAACGGAACATACAAAGTAAAATTGCGCAAACAGAAAAAAGGCACTTCCTTGAAGCTGTATGCGAAAGATAAAGCAGGCAATAAGAGTTCTTATCGAACCATAAAAGTAAAATAATAAAAACGGCGTCTCTGAAGGTGAAAACCGCTTCAGGACGCCGTTTTTTGCTAGTTAAACAAACGTTTGATTAAAGCTAACTGCAGAAAAAAAGAAGCTTCCATGGCTGGAGCTTCTTTTTTTCATCAGCTGTTCAGCTGCTTATCTACTAAATCAGCAACTAAAATATACCGTTTCGGAGCATCTCCGATATAGTTAAACGGATAGCAGGTTGTAACAGTTAATGTTGCTTTCGGTTTTGGAACGATAACCGTTCTATCATCCTTATCAACAATTCTGACCCGTTTCACTTTATACGTAAATTCCCCAGCAGCTGTCTTCACTGTTAGAAGATCACCTTTGCCAACTTCCCCAAGTCTTCTAAACACAGTATCTCGATGGCCGGAAAGCACCGTATTGTCCTCTTCACCAGGCATAACACTGCCTGCAAAATGACCAACGCCCTTTTCCAGCTCATCTTCATCTGTGCCATGAATGATTGGAAGAGTCGCCTCTAGCTTCGGAATAAGCAGATCCCCCATATAGTCCCCTACTGTTGGCATTTCTGCATAAAGCGGAGTCTCATCTGCTGGCTCTTCCGGCTCTTCCTCCACTGCCGGAGGAGCTTCCGTTTTCTCCTCTTCTTCCTTCGGCAAATCATCTGCTTTCACTTGCTCTGTCTTATAAAGGAAATAGCCCTTTAAAAAAGGATAAAAGTTGGAGCTGGTAAACCAGACTCCAACTATAATGACAGCAGCAGTCAATGAAAGAAGAATCCATTGCTTACGGCTATTTCCTCTTCTGTTTTTATTGGCTGCCCGCATTTTTTATTGTCCTTTCACCCAAACACGTCTAAACAACACAACACCAGCAAGCACAATCACAAGTCCAATGATTGTATTTTGCAAGTAGTCAGAAGCAGTGTTTGGCAGCTTTCCGCCTTTTACAGTCTTTTCAACCGCTTTAGTAGCTGTTTTTACTGGAATTTCTTTTACGATTTGTTCTGCCTCTTGAAGGTCTTTACCAGTCTCTTTGATTATTTCAGAACCGAACATTTCATTCGTCAGAATGATATCTGCAAGGAAATCACCTTGTTTATTGTAAAGCTCAATCAGCAAGTCTGCACCGTCTGTTGACGTCATCGTCATCATGCTTTGTACAGATAATGGTTTTTTCACACCATCTTTAACAAGATAATACTTCACATCAAGCTGCAAAATATCCAGCATGTCGTTCGAGATATCCAATAGCTCAGCAATTTGCTCTGCTGTCAGGTCATCTGCAGAATCGAATTCACCAAATGCCATCATTCTTTCGCTCAATGTATATAGTTGATCCTCAAAATCAGGGTTTTCTTCATAAATTGTTATAAAATGCTCAAGCAATCTGTCCATTTCTTCTTCTGTCAGGTCCATGGATAGGAACAGCTCATCAATCTCTGCTTCTAAATCTGCTCCACCATTCATGTAATAATCTACAGTAGAGTCAAGGTCTTCGATAAATTCATAGTGATCGATAGACTCATCAAACTGCTGAAGATACTCTTCTAATTCATCAGCAGATGCAAAGCCATATCTTTCTACAAGCTCCTGCAGGTTCTCATCATTGATAAGTGTGCCATAAGTATCATCTAAATAGTAGCCAACATAATCATAAACCTCTTCAGCAAAAAGAAGGTATTCGCTATCAAGAACGTCTTGTCCCACTTCAATATCACCATAATCAGCAAGAAGCTCATTTAACTCTTCTCTTGTTAGATCATAGTCTGTCAAAATTGGCTCGATAGATTCTTCTGTTAATGGTGTGCCCAGCTCATCAGCAGATTCGAAATCTTCCAAATACCAATCTTTGCTTTCTAAGTAATCGATATAATCCTGCTTTTCCCAGCCGATTTCTTCTAAAAATGCTTCGAAATCCTTATCATTAGATTCCATTGCAAACGAAGTTACAGGCAGAAGGCTTAAAGCCAGTAAAACAGCTGTAAACAAACAAAGTAAACGCTTCATTGGTTCCCCCTACTATCTCTATTTTTAGTTTTCAATTTATTATACTTGCAGAAAAAGGGATTAGAAACAAAAATATTTTTCTAAAATAAAATATTTTTGTTGCTTTTTTACTAGAAACCCATACTGAGTAAGAAAAGTAACTATTTTACAATAAATGCATTATACAAAGGGAGATTAGCTTGAAAAAAATCACTTAAATAAGGAAGATATTCAATCTACATCTGCCGTGTTAAGCAGCTTCAGCATCCTTTCTGCCACTTTTTGATACGGCATTTTCATAATCAAACCAAATGCCCTCTTGATCTATTGATTTACTTCCCAGTCTGTACCGATTATTCATATGATGAGCTGTAACCTTATTAGGCAGAATCTCTTTTCCCCAAATCATGGTTGTTGCCTCTTTAGGACAAACAGCTAACTCCACAATAAATGAACCTCCCCATTTATTGAATTGGAAGGTAATTAAATCAATATTGTTTTTATTCCTTCTTCTGAAATGGTTAAGAGAACCTTTAGCCTTGTCGCCTTAAAACAGGAATGACTACCTCTTTTAACGCAGTGAGCATTTCTTTTCTTTGATTTGAGAGCATTCCATTACTCCATGTCGTGTAGTTAAGTTAGATTGCAGTACTGCTTTCCCTCAATCTTAGCAGCTGTCC
The DNA here is from genome assembly GCF_046613985.1 of Niallia laureatilytica. Lineage (NCBI taxonomy): Bacteria > Bacillati > Bacillota > Bacilli > Caryophanales > Bacillaceae > Niallia > Niallia laureatilytica. Next base: position 132,952 of record NZ_JBKKHP010000010.1, read on the forward strand.
TACGCTGAAAAAAACAATTTATTTCTAACACTGTAAACATTTCAAGCAAACAAGCATACTCTAACTCTTGAACAAAATAAAAAGCCCTAATAAAATTAGGACTTTTCCTCAAAAATCTTTCACCATATATGCGTGAATAACATAAGATACATCCTGGGCATAGGCAAATGCCGTTAAAAAAACACATAGAGCTCCCTTTTAGCAGGTAAGCTTACCGGCGGCCTACATTGGTATTCAGCTTTGCCAATTCAGACTCTAACAGGCTCATCAATTCCTTCACTGTAGCACCCTCATTGCCTTTATTGTACACACTCAGCAATAATGTCTTGAAGTCCTCTTTATTGTCAGCCATATTATCGCTCCATTTTTTATTTTTTTATTTCAACAAACCATCAGTTCATGAACATGAAAATATTTTATATTATATGCCTGATTTCCAAGAACGTTATTTAGTGTTAAGCCCTTTCTAAAATGAAAGAGCACAATCCCTGATTGATTCCCATTTTTAACGGCTGATAAACTGGTTAGCTTGGACTAATTTACATAAATGAATAAAGCAGCTAATAACGCTTTGTTATTAGCTGCTTTTAGTTAAATGTTCTGGATAGAGAGTTTTTCATGTATATGATTAGAAGCAGAGGGTTACTTGCCGTGCATCTAGATGAATCAATATGCTATTTGATACTAAATATTTTCAAGAAGAGAAAGATATTGAAGTGAGATTTTTTATTGTTTTCTCCATTTTTTCCGCTGGAGAATAACAAATAGGGAGGATATCGTGATGCCCATCAGCAAAGCAAGCACAGCAGCGCCAATATAAAACGGGGCAGACGGCCAGTAATGGTTTGTATAGAAGATAAAACAGGCAAAAATAAGAAGAACAGCTAAAAACAGTTCAAACACTAACGTAACAAACAGAAACGCTAAATAAGGCCTGACAATTGCTTTATGCGACACATGTTCTAACGTCATGCCTTGCCACCAAAGCTCCCCGAGACGGCTGAGTTTCTTCATCCCCCATCACCTCAATTATATTGTTAATTCATTGTATGTTGGGGGTGAGGGAGATTTTCATCGTTCCTTTAAATATTGTCAGCTACATAAATATTAGGATCGAGAAAAGAAGTATTGACCATTAGCAGCAAGTAACCATAAAACTTTTAATTCATTTTTATCTTCACTATTTCCTCTACGCTATTTTTATTTGTATTTAATATAAGATAGACTGCTTTAATATCTTCTACAGCAGCAGTTGCGTCTACTTCATTAAAGGAACTTTTTTCAGTTAATTCTTTAAGTGATGTTAATTTATTTGTCACCTTAACAATGGAGTCATACTCCATATATTTATATACAATTTCTAAATCAGATCTTAATAGCTTATGATAAAAATGCTGCACAGATTGTTGTATATCAGTATTCCTTACAGGAGATTTCTTAGCAATTTCATCTAAAGTATTTTCACATGTATAAATTAGCTCCTCAAGAACTTCCAATCTTACTTTAGACGCTTCTAAAAAAAGCATAAAGTTTCGCCGGTCTATTCTTTCCTTCACTATGTAGCATGTTAATAGTGTTCCAATACAAGCCACTATAACTCCAGTTATTCCTCCAATTATTTCATTAAGCATGTAGAAAAGCAGCCATATCCACAACAAAAGAAGCGCAAAAATAATTATATATACTTTATAAGATTTCATTTTTCTCAATTTACCGCCTCCTACGCCTATTATTAAGAAAAGAATATTGCTTTAATACAAATTATAACATTTTTGTATATTTATCTTAATTTAATTCTATTAAATTAAAAAACTAAAGTCGATTTCGATAAATTATATATTTATTAACTGAGCTACCAAAGATGACACTAGCTACTATAGTACTATGCTTCTGTAGAAAATTGTCGAACTTTTTTTCTTTATCTAAGTAACTATTTAAAGTAATATTAAAAATGCGACAAAATACCTATACAGGAGTTCATATGTTACATTCTATGATAGACAATCAAGAGCTAGATACAGATTGGATAGAATTGATTTCATATGCTAAGGAGATAGGTATGTCCATAGAGGAAATTAGAAAGATTCTCACTATACTTAAACCTGCTTAAGGTTCTTTTTAGCATAATAATCATTCATCATTAACTTTCTCTCCCTTCCATAAGGAAAGGAGAGTTTTTTATTACTTTCCACTATCTCTTCTCAAATACTGGATTAAAATTTCATCCAGTCATGATAAATTCTTTATAAGATGTTGCTGCAAGTTCCCTACCCCAATGTGTCTACAACTAATAAAAATAGCTGTTTCGCTTAGTGTTTAATGAAAAAAAAAACAGGAGATTATCTCCTGCTTTTAGTGCTATCTTTTATGTGATTGTTTTCACAAATATCCATTGCTCTATTCAAGCCTTACTATAACTTTTTACAGCTGTGCCGTTCTCCAAGCCCGCACATTCTCCCGTCTATACACATCTGCTTTATCCACTGACTGGAACAGATTCATTTTATATTGAACAACCTCTTTTGCAGCGTCAATGCAATCAGGATAAATAGCATTTGGATCCCACAGCTCTGTTTCAGCAAGTATTTCACGACACTTTTTGTAGAAGGCGTATTTATAATCTGAGGAGATATTAACCTTCTGAATGCCGATTTTGACTGCCTCGGCAATCTCCTCATCTGGGTTGGCAGAGCCGCCATGCAAAACTAGCGGGATATCAACAACTTCTTTGATTTGGCGCAAAATATCCATGCGCAGCTGTGGCTTCATGTCTTTTGGATAAATACCGTGACAAGTGCCGATTGCGACTGCTAATGTGTCAACACCAGTGCTTTCAACGAATTCCCTCGCATCTTCTGGTCTTGTGTAAATAACCTCAGTTACGCCACCTTCAATTGTTGTGCCTGTATTGCCAATTGTTCCTAGCTCTCCTTCTACTGACACGCCAAGAGGATGGGCGATATCAACGATTTGCTTTGTAACTCTGATATTTTCTTCAAGAGGTAGAAGCGAACCGTCAATCATGACAGAGCTGAAGCCGACGTGGATAGCTCTCATAATACTTTCCACACTATCGCCATGATCAAGATGAAGCACAAATGGCACATGACTGTTTTTGATCCGGGCAAGCACATAGTGAAAGAAATCATCCTTTGTGAAATCTAGCTCTGTCGGGTGCACGGCGATAATAGCTGGTGAGTTGTTTTTCTCTGCCTCTTCGACAACCACTCTTAAGAAATTACTGTCCGCTACATTAAAGGCTCCTACCGCAAATTGGTGCTCCTGTGCCACTTCTAATAATTGCTTCATGTTTACTAACATTGTCTCTCCCCATTTCGATTAGATTTTTATAAAGACTTGCCTGTTGACTCAGATAAATCCATATAATATTTAACCATTTCCTTGCCAGCATCGACTGTACCTTGGATAAGGCGAACATAATCGACAGTCTCATTTTCCTTTAAGTATTCTTGAATGCTGTTGACTTGAGCCTTCATAAAATCAGAACCAACATTGATTTTATTGATGCCAAGAGCAATTGACTTTTTAATATTTGCTTCTCCGCAGCCTGAGCCGCCATGAAGGACAAGGGGGATATTTGTTTCTGCTTTGATTTTCTCGACTATATCAAAGCGGAATGGCGGCACATAGCCGTCTGGGTAGTCGCCATGACTTGAGCCATAAGAAATCGCTAAAGCATCAATTCCTGTTCGTCTTGCATACTCAATAGCTGCATCCGGGTCTGTGTACATATCATCATTGGTGAGATTATTGCGGGAAACAGAGCCGATATTGCCAATCTCGCCTTCCACACTGGCATCATAGGTTTGAGCAAATTCAACCATCTTTTTGGTAATCTCAATATTCTGTTCAAGCGGATAAGCAGACGCATCCATCATCACACTTGAAAAGCCGTCTCTTAAGCATCTTTTCACAAAGCCTACATCCTTGCCATGGTCGAGATTAATTGCAACCTCAACACTTGCGTCGCGTGCCATTTCGATAATCGGCTGTGTCAGCAATTTACTGCCAAGATGTGCTTGTAAATGGTCTTGCAGAAGATCAATGATAACAGGCGCTCTTAATTCTTGAGCTGCTAATATGACGGCCTTTGCTGTCTCTAAATTGAAGCAGTTGATAGCCATCACAGCGTATTTTCCTTTGTTGGCACGTGCGAGCATGCCTTTCATGGAAACATACATAAGCCTCTTCCCTCCTGATTAAAATGAGATTTTCACATCAGATAAGTCCATATCTTCTTCCTCTGTTGTTTCCTCCGCTTTCTCGACAGGCTCCTTCTTCCAGAAGAACAGCATCAAGCCTGTTACAACAGAACCAATCAGCAATGCCAGACAGAATAGAAATGGATGATTCATGGCTGGTACGATGAACATGCCGCCAGATGGGACAGGTGAGCCTACACCCCAAAGCATGGAGAAACCGCCGCCAACTGCTGCACCGAGTGTACAGGAAACAACTACTCTTACGATATCAACAGCAGCAATAGGAATAACACCTTCAGTGATCATACAAACACCCATTGGAAAAGCGATTTTGATATTATCTTCCTCTGATTTCGTATATTTCTTTTTCTTTAATGCTTTTGATAATACCCATGAGATAGCAACACCGAATGGCGGCACCATAGATGCGAGTATTTTAACGGCTTCTGGTTCATATATGCCTTCAAGCAGCAAGCCGTCGGCAAAGAGGGAGGCGACTTTATTAACAGGACCGCCGAAATCAAATGCTGCCATGCCGCCTAAGATTGCCCCAAACACAAACCTCATCGAGCCTTGCATGCTCGTCAAGAACGATGTTAAGCCATCTGTCGCCCACACAATCGGCACCCCAAGTACAAAGAACATGAGAAGCCCGACGACGAGACTGGAGATGAGAGGAATAATCATCATTGGCATAAGCCCTTCCGCCCATCTTGGCACCTTCAAGTTATTCTTTAAGAAGAGTACAAAGTAACCGACAATAAAACCGCCAAGCATGCCTCCTAAGAAGCCAGCACCAATCGCATTAGCAATCAACCCCATCAGCAAGCCAGGTGCAATACCTGGACGATCAGCAATCGAGTAGGCAATCGCCCCGGCAATGACCGGAGCAAGCAGGCCCATTCCTAGTACACCTAATGACACAAGAGCAGATGGAATCGAGAAGGCTTCTTGATAGTTTTCAATAACAGTCCCGCCTGTCAGATTCCCAATCGCAATTAGTAAACCTGAAGCCACTACTAATGGCAGCATATAGGAAATTGCAGTTAACGCATGCTTTTTAATTTGCAGTTTTTTCAGCATATAAAAGACCCCTTCACTGGTTTTTGTTTATTTCAGCTTCAATCTTTTTGTATAGCTGCTTAGGTGCTTTAATAGCAATATGTGTCGGCACCTCCACAATTCTTTTGCCTTTAAATCGCTCCTTTCCGCTCACCTTTATATCTGCGGCAATGATGACAAGATCAGCTGCTTTTATTTCATCCGCTGTCAGCTCATCCTCAATCCCGATTGTTCCTTGTGTCTCAATCCTGACTTTATGGCCAAACTCCTGTCCTGCCTTAATCAGCTTTTCCTTCGCAATATACGTATGAGCAATTCCAGAGGTACAAGCAGAGATTCCAACAATGTTCATAAGATATTCCTCCTGTCAGTTGTTTTCAGCAAAGATCTCAATGAATTCTTTTCTTGTCTTAAGGGACTGGAACTTTTCAATTTTCTCCTCATCAGCAAGCAAGACAGCAACCTTCTGCAGGAGCTTAATATGGGTTGTTGTCTTGTCGCTATTCTTGACAGCAAATAAGATAATAATATTAATCGGTCCCCCATCCAGCGACTCCCACTCTATCTCCTTATTTGTCCTGCCGATGGCAATTGATGTTTTTTGAACAAAGTCTGACTTACCGTGAGGAATGGCAATCCCCTTTTCCAAGCCAGTCGGCCCGGCATTTTCACGAAAAAGGACATCTTCTATAAATGCTTCTTCATCTGTTACGCAACCGTTTACAAATAACAGGTGGGTTAATTCAGCAATAACACCAAGCTTAGTTGTCGCCTGTAAATCGAGATTAATTAACTCCTCTGTCACAACTTTTGTAAAGTCTAAGTCATCCATTTTCACATCCATTTTGATCCTCCTATTTAATTTTTTATAGCCATCATCTGTTATAGATGATTACTTGATTTTTGTAGTAATCTTTAATGAACTGATCAATCTTGTATTTATCATCTTCATTTAATATCGGGCTGACCAGGATTGTCGGCTTGTCGCTGATGCTGTGTGTTTTCACTGTGGAAATGACCAGCTCAACATCCTCATAATCAGACTGCTTAATGCGCTCTTGAGCGATGATTTTATTAATGTGAATATTCGGAAAGTTTTTCCTGATTTTTTCACTCAGCATATGAGACGTGCCAACTCCACTCGTACATTCAATTAAAATCGGAATCTGGTTCACAAAACGATCATCATAGGAAATTTGAAAATACAGCGTAATATAACCAATTTCTTCATCTGTCAGATGCTTATCATAGATACCTTCTTCCATTAATTCATTTGCCGAAAATCGAACAAGCTGAAAAATATTAGAGAAATTCGTTTTAATTGATTTCAAGATTGGATTAATAATATAAATCTGATGATTAAGGCGATAAACCATAGAGTGAAGATGCATCGTCAATCTTTCCCGCAGCTCTCTGTCCTCTGTAAACCGGTAGCCGCTGTTTCTCGAGACTCTGGAAATAAGCTGGTCTGCGAGAGCAATAACCTGGTTATTCAACAATACTTCAGACTGCTGGTTAAGCAGAAATCGGGAGTTAAGCTTATAAGCCTTTAAAATATAGTAGAGATTCAGCATTTCATAATGCTTTAATTGGAAGGAAAATTGCTTTTCAAGCTTTTCAGCTAAAGAACGAACCATTGGATAGATGGCAGAGCTGTCGTCAATCTGTTCATAGATGATTTCCTCATTAGGAAACAGCTGGAGATGATGCGCTTGCTTTTCAATAATGGATAAAAGGGAGCAAAACAAAGTTAAATAATAGGGCTGATCTAAAAACAAGTCCTGTTCCTCCTGAAACTCATGGAGAATCTGCTTTATTTCTGCTAATCTCCCATTCTTCACCTGAATGTCCTTAATGGAATCAGGAATATCATACTGACAGAACGGATCGCCAATCTGCGTTAAATAGCTTTCAATAATAACAGCCATCAGCCTATACAAAGAGAATTGATCACCACTGATGAAGGTTCCCTCATTCGTCCGAGATAAGCGGATGCCATATGGCACAAGCTTCTTCTCAATATGCTTAAAATCATTCAAGATAGAGCTCTGACTGACAAAATAACGCTCCGAGATTTTCTGAATAGAAGTCTTGCATGGGGCAATCGAAAGGAGAAATAACAACAAATCTAAACGCCGCTCATTAGGATGCTCGAACTGATCAGAATGTGCTGACTCCTCTTCTTCCAATATCTCCAGCAAATAACCATTATTCTCTTTCTTCGTGAGCCGATAAGCAGAGCAATGATTCCCAATATCCTGCATATCACGATAAATCGTCTTCCGTGAAACAGCCAGCCGCTCCGCCAACTCAGAGGCCGTCACAAACCTCCTCTCTCCCAGCAGAATTTCAATAATTTCACATTGACGCTTATTCATGAACTTTCATCACCTCGTTTCTATGCTCTTATCTTACCAACGTGTAAGCGGATACACAATTACAATTTTGGGGTGGATTTTGTGTCCTTATTGGAGGGATGTTTGGGTTAAAATGGAAAGAGCCCCCCTAGTATTACTAGAGGGGTTTTTTCCTTTTAATAGTTAAATATACTTATATTGAAACTATAGTATTTCTTTATTCTTTCTTGAGGGATATCTATTATTTATAGTGTATATTGCTTTTCAAAATAATTTTGATATTCGCCACTAATAATTTGCTCCCACCATTCTTTGTTATCTAGATACCATTGAATAGTTTGATTAATACCTGTTTCAAAAGTATAGGTTGGCTTCCAACCTAATTTTTCTAGTTTAGTAGGATCAATTGCATAACGTTTATCGTGTCCTAAACGGTCTGTTACAAATTCAATAAGTTCTTCAGATTTTCCTAGTGCACTAATGATTGTTTTAACTACTTCAAGATTTGTACGTTCATTATGTCCACCGACGTTATAAACTTCGCCATTTTCTCCCTCATGAAGCACTAAATCAATTGCTGCACAATGATCAATTACATGTAGCCAATCACGGATATTTTTCCCGTCTCCATAAACTGGTATCTTCTGCTCATTTAACACACGAGAAATTGTGAGTGGAATTAATTTCTCTGGAAAATGGAAAGGACCATAATTATTGGAACAACGTGTAATATTAATTGGTAGACCAAATGTCTCATGGTATGCACGTACAAGCAAATCTGAAGATGCCTTGCTGGCACTGTAAGGGCTGTTAGGCTGTAATGGTGTGTCTTCTGTAAAAAATGTTGTCGGATCAAAATCTAGTTCTCCATAAACTTCGTCAGTTGAAACATGAACGAATTTACTAATAGAGAATTCTTTTGAAGCATCTAACAATACTTGTGTACCCAACACATTTGTTTTCACAAATATCCCAGGATCAGTGATTGATCTGTCCACATGACTTTCTGCAGCAAAATGTGTAACATAATCAAATCTTTCCTCTTCAAAGAGTCTGAATATTGCCTCACGATCTGCAATATCTGCCTTTACAAAACGATAATTCTCTTTCTCCTCAATTGACTTATGCTTTGTTAAATCTCCTGCATACGTTAATAGATCGAGATTATATATATCATACTCTGGATATTTGTTTACCATATATTGAACAAAGTTTCCCCCAATAAAACCTGCTCCACCAGTAACTAATATTTTTTTTCTCTCCACTTATTTCACCTCTTCTTGTAATACGGCTATATATCTTTGTAAAGCATCTTGCCAATCTGGCAGTCTATTAAACCCGCTATTTTCTAATTTATCCTTAGACATCCTTGAATTCTTTGGTCTTACCGCTTTAGTAGGATATTCTTCAGTACTTATATTATTTACTTCAACTTCTTTTCCTGCTACCTTAAATATTTCCTGTGCAAAATCAGCCCAGTTTGTAAATCCCTCGTTAGAGGCATGATAAATACCATATTTATCAGTAGCAATCATATCAAGCAATAACTTTGCTAAATCTACAGTATATGTTGGTGAACCAAACTGATCCCCCACAACATTTAAATTTGTTCGAGTTTCAGACAGTCTTAACATTGTTTTAATAAAATTATTACCATTAATCCCGAAAACCCAGGATATTCTTACAATGAAATACTTTTCAAGTATTTCCTGCACTATTTTTTCACCGTGATATTTTGTCTTACCATAGTATCCTTGAGGATTTGCTTTATCTCCCTCTGTAAATGGAGTATCTCCTGTTCCCTCATATACATAATCGGTACTTATATAAATAAATTTAGCATCTATTGCCTTTGCGGCTTCTGCCAAATATTTGGTCCCATTAACATTTACGTTCCAGCAAGTTTCTTTATCATCTTCAGCGGTATCTACTGCTGTATACGCGGCACAATGAATGATTGCATCAGGACTTGAGTTATGTATGTATGTTTTTACACTTTCTTCATTTGTTATATCTAACTCGTTACGAGTAAGGCCTGACATTTCATAACCACGTGTATTTCCTTCAAGTACAACATCATATCCAAGTTGGCCATTGTAACCAGTCACAAGTATTTTCATTTACCTTCACCGTAAACAAAATTATTATCTGCTTTTTCAATACCTGGAGCGTTTTGGTCCTTTTCTGAAAGTACTGGTGTTATATCTAACGGCCATTCAATATTAATAGAAGGATCATTCCAAATAATACCCCTATCGCACTCTGGAGCATATAAGTTATCCACTTTATATTGAACCTCTACATCATTGGTAATAGTCATAAACCCATGTGCAAAGCCTTGTGGAATCAATAGTTGCTTTTTATTTTCTGAAGAAAGCTCTATGCCAAACCATTTCCCAAAAGTAGGGCTTCCCTTTCTAATATCAACTGCAACATCATATATAGCTCCTTTTGTACAACGGACTAGCTTTGTTTGAGCTTTAGGATTGAGTTGATAGTGTAATCCTCTTAAGGTTCCTTTTGCTGCAGAGAAGGATTGATTATCCTGAACAAATTTAATGTCTAAACCAGCTTTTTGAAAGTTTTCTTCATTGAATGTTTCCATAAACCAGCCTCTATGGTCTCCAAAAACCTTGGGTTCTAATACCTTTAATCCCTCAATGAAAGTATCTATAATATTCATATTTATCTCCCATTCTAGTATTTGATTTCACCATTTGCCACTTTAAGCAAGTATTGTCCATAGCCTGTTTTGGAATAAAAATTCCCTCTTTCAACTAATTGGTCCCGAGAAATCCAGTTGTTTATATAGCCGATTTCTTCTAATGCAGCTATTTTAATTCCTTGATAATCTTCTACTGTGCGAACAAAATTAGATGCATCAACCAAGCTTTGGTGTGTACCAGTATCTAACCATGTAAATCCTCTACCTAGAAGTTCAACGTCGAGTTCTCCCAATTGAAGGTACGCCTCATTTATCGAAGTAATTTCTAATTCCCCACGTTCCGATGGTGCTACATTTTTTGCAATGTCTACAACTCTGTTGTCATAAAAATATAAACCTGTTATTGCATAGTTAGACTTTGGTACCATAGGTTTTTCTTCCACGCTTATGACCTTTCCATTATCATCAAATTCAACTACCCCAAATCGTTCTGGGTCTTGAACATGATATCCGAATACAGTTGCACCAGTTGGCTTTTGTGCAGCCCGTTGCAGTATCTTCCTAATTCCACTTCCATAATAGATATTATCTCCCAATATCATAGCTACGGAATCTTCACCGATAAACTCTTCCCCAATAATAAAAGCTTGTGCAAGTCCGTCTGGAGAAGGTTGGACTTTATATTCTATGGTTATGCCATATTGAGAGCCATCTCCTAATAGTGCCTCAAATCTCGGAGTATCTTCTGGAGTTGAAATTATTAAAATCTCTTTAATACCTGCCAACATTAGAGTAGATAATGGATAATAAATCATAGGTTTATCATTAATCGGTAAAAGCTGTTTGCTTGTTACTTGAGTTAATGGGTATAGCCTTGTTCCACTTCCTCCAGCAAGAATTATTCCTTTCATATTAAACACACTCCAAATATTACAATTTTTTGTACTTATAATTAACTTACAAATAGATCTTCATAATCTTTTACTATTTTTCCCCAAGAATATTCTTCTCTTATACGATTTTTCGCAAGTTCTGAAAGCTTGTTAATTTTAGTAGATTCATACTCATCTACTTTATTAATTAACCCTGAAAGACTTCCAGTATCTTTCGAAAAATAAACTGCAGCATCTCCTCCAACTTCTTTATTAAACACTACTCCAAGTAGTAGATTTAAATCTGTTGATGCTAAAGCTTCTAACAAAGACGGGTTTGTTCCACCTACTTCGTGACCATGAATATATGCAAAAGCATTCTCTCTTATGGCCTTCAGAACTTCCTGATTATATACTGTACCTACAAATTTAATTCGTGGATCACTCTTAAAATTCGTTCTTTCTAATAATTCATCGTAGAATTTATTTTCTTCAACATTTGATATAATAACAAGATCTTTAGTTGAATTTGATTTCATAAATTCCGAAATCATTAATTCATAATTATTTTCTGGTACAAATCTACCCACAATTAAGTAATAATTTTTGAGGGTTATATCATGTTTGTTATTCCATTCTGATAATATCTTTTCGTCGTCGCTATTAAGATTGGAAGATGAAACATCTGCTCCATAAGCAATAAAACAAGTTTTAGGGTTGTATTTCTTATAGTCTTCATGAATATATGCTTCAATTCCTTTTGAGTCACAAACGAGTAAATCAGAATGTTTAACCATAAGATTTTCAGATAATTTCCAATACTTACGGATTGCATAATTCCATTTACTTCTCTTCCATTCATGTCCATCAGGGTTTACAAATACTTTTACATTTAGCTGCTTTAGTATATTTTTATAATATGAAAAAACTGGTCCTATTCTACATGCTAGTATATAAACTATACAATCATTCAGTTTATTTTTTTTAATATAATCTATTGTTTCTCTAAGACTATAAATATCGTATAGTACAGCTCTAGCACTACCTACATTTGGTACCTTTACGTTAAAACATCTTACATTATTATGGTAGAACTCATTATTATTATCATCCATACATGATACATGATAGTGAATATTTTCATTTACTCTTAGCCTTGTTAAGTTATCAACAAATGTTTCAAAACCACCATACTTTGCTGGGATTCCTTTTGAACCAATAATAAATACATTCATCATCCAATTCTCCTCTTAACTCATAGTACATATTTCTTAGAAACTAAATTGTATATTTCCTGTAACTTCTTCATATGGTAGGAACTATTATAAACAGACTCAACCTTGTTTCTTGCGTTTTCCCCCAGCTTTATTATTTCTTCTTTAGCTAAATTATCAAATCTATTCACTTTTTCTGCCAAATCTATAGGGTTACCAGCTTCAAATAGAAAACCATTTTCCATATCATCAATATGTTCAGGTATTCCACCTATATCACTTCCAATAACTGGTTTACCATATGCAAACGATTCAATTAATGATAGTGGACCATTTTCATACCATTCCGAAGGCATAATTACTGATTTTGAATTTCTTATTAGTCCCTTTAATTCTTCACCTTGTTTAAATCCTAATAGCTCAATTTTTTCTTCTAGTTTGTTACTTTTAATATGGCTATGAATCTCATCCTTAAGGGGACCATCACCAACAATTTTTAATTTGGTGTCTTTAGTCCAATACTTAACCGATTCAATCAAAGTTAAAATGCCTTTTTCATTAGATAATCTACCTAAATATAAAAAGTAATTTCCAGGATTAAAATTTGGCTCAAAAGCTGTTGGATCAATAAAATTTGGGATATGTGTTATTTTTTCCTTTGGCATTCCCCACTCAATCATTTTATCTCTATAGAACTTACTGGGTGTGATAAAATGATCAATATTATTATCATATACTCTTAAAAACTTATGAATATATGCCTCAAACATACTAAGAGCACTAGCTAAGAGTGAATCTTTTGTGCACTTATTTAAAAGAACATTATAATATTTGTTTCCTTTACACATTTCGCAAACCTTATTATTAGTTAACATTTTATAATTTGGACATAATGGTTTAAGATCATGTACAGTATAAACTACTGGTATTTTTCGTTTCTTCAGTGGAAATAAAATAGATGGTGACAACTGATGTTGAAATATATGAAGATGAGCAATATCTATCTTATATGATTTTAATAAATCATTTATATTTTTATACGCTTCATAAGAAAAAATTAGCTTAGGTGCTAATTTTAATTTTTCCAGTATACCAGCATTGTTATAATCAATATTTCTTACAAAGTATCCACTAGTTTCAGAATCATTATTCTTTTCATCCTTCATTGCAAATTGATAAACATTGGTTCCGTTTCTCTTTAATTCTTCTTCTAAGGCAAATAGATAAGTTTCACTTCCACCTTTTATATAATAAAATTTATTAACCGATAATAAATTCACACTGATTCTCCTTGTTCTTTTGATTGTATTTTCAAGTCTTTAATAGTCACAATTCTTAGGAAAATACATAAAACTAGATAAAGTAAACAGCTAAGGATTGCAAAGCATATTAAATACACATATGAATTATTGACTAACTTTAACGAATAATTCATAAATACACACATGCATGTAGTCACAGCAATTACCTTTGCTATTAAGACCACATATTGTTTAATAATATGTTCTTTGCTCTGCTCAATAAAATATATAGTGAACAGCACTAAAAAGTTCAATGTGTAGGCAATACTATTTGCAAGTGCTAACCCCTTATGCCCATAAAATTTCACTAAGAAAAATGCTAAGATGACATTTACTATTGCTGAGCCTATGTTTGACAAAACAACTATTTTGACTCTTTTTGATGATAAGAAAACTCTTGAAATTATCATCGTTAAAGAAGAGCCAATAATTCCTAATGAATACATTTTCATTGCTTCTACAGTTAAATTAATAGCTTTATTGTCAAATGCCCCTCTTCCATAGATGAATTCTGTTATTGCCTCTGAGTATATGTAAAACATTAATACTAAAGGTAAAGTTATAATAGTAGTTACTTTTAATCCATTAAAGAGAGTATTGTTTATTAATTTATATTCTTTAGTAGCAACATATTCTGCAAGCTTAGAGAAAATAATTGTTGATATTGTTGTTGCGATTATTCCCATTGGAAGTTGTGTAAGTTTTTGAGCGTATCCCAATGAAGATATACTTCCCTCTGGCAAATTTTTCGCAAAAATCTTATCAAAAATAGTGAATGATTGAACGGACATAGATCCTAGAAAAATAGGAAGTGCCAGTATTAGAAATTCTTTAAGTTTACTATCAAACTTAAATTGTAGCTTTGGTCTAAACCCTTGCTTGACAATAGTCCAATAGAGATACAATAATTGAAGAATTGAAGAGATTATACTTGCTAATAATAAAATATAAATATTTGAACTAAGTAAAAATACTATTGCAATAAAAGCAACATTCATTACAATTGAAGAAAACTGCGGTAAAACGTACTTCTTATTTGCGTTAAGGTATGAAGTGAAAAATATAGATATACTCATAAAGAAAGTGACAGGTAGAATAAACATTAACACCGGGGTATCAATATTTTCTCCAAATAGCCATTTCTCGAGGTAACTGTTTCCTAAGAGTAAAAATATTAACAATATGAATAATACACTAGTGAGAAAAGTAAAAAGTCTACTAGCAAATTCTTTAGCATTTTGTAATCCTTCTTTTTTTTCAACCTCAACAAATAATGGTATAAAGACGGAAATAATAATTCCGCCTATTATGTTTGATATATATACAGGAATTGAGAATGCTGTCATAAATATGTCCGCAGTATTACTTGCACCATATTTTAGCGCAATTATTTGCTCACGAACAAAACCAGTAACCTTACTAACCACTGTAAACAGCATTACTAAAAGAGTGATTATCTTTATATTGTCTTTCATATACTACCTTACTCTCTTTTTTATTCTTTTTATGGTTTAAAAGCCATTAACCCTTTTATTCTCAACGCTTTGATTAGCTGTCATATTCTTAATAATATATGCAGGCTTTTCAGCTTCTTTCTGCATTAAAGGTATCTCTTTATTAAGATGCATTTTATACCAATCGAGATTAGAAAGTGTTAATTCCAAAGTTTTAAGCATACTATCTTGGTCAATTATATTTATATCCAAAACATAATCAGAAAGTTTCAATAATTTCATAATCCCAGTAGTTTTCGCTTCATAAGCTATACCTATGGTTGGAACCATACCAGAAAGCGAAAAAATATTGGAGTGCATTCTTGTACCAATAAACATATTAAAATTGCTATAAATTTCTTTTAGTTCCATTGGTGTATAGTCTTCTTTCAAAAAAACTACTGATTCTCTTGTTTTAGGTGCAAGCTTTTCCCAAACATGATTACTAGCAATTCGATCATCTTCTATCGGTGTTGGACCTGTAACTTGTGGTACTAGATAAACTGTTGCATTATTTTTTTCGACTAATTTAGTTATTGCTGCAACTACAGATAATATGTATTTTTCATATAGGGCTTTAGGATTTTCCTTATTTGGGAATTCCCATTGTCTAACGGTAACTCCGACAGAAAAAGGTTTTTCGTTAATATTTTCAACTAGTTTTTTCACAGCAGGATTATTTTTACTTCCCTTCATTGTGAACGCCGAATCTCCGACAACTTCAATATTCTTCGTAACACCTATATCTGCTAAAAATTGTTTAGATAATTCTTCCCTAATAGTAATGGAATCTACTTGATTTAAAACATGCCTATTAATAATTTGGGACAATTTACTTTTGAATGGACCAATTGATTGTGCATAAGTTATGACTGGCTTGTTGATTCGCTTTCCAAAGTAAATTTGCGCTAAATGCATTATGAGACTTGCTTCTATATGGTACTTAGGATGAGAATAAATAAAACCTCCACCACAGCTTACAATAATATCTGCGTTTAAATATGCTTCGAATACGTCCTTATTACGGTGATTAGGGACTTTTTTATTTTTCACGAATTTCAGGGCTACTTTTAACTCATTTAACAAAAATGTTAGTCTTTTTATAAAGGATAAATTTTTACTTGGGAACCTAGTTAATTGATCTACTACTTTACATCCAAAATCTTCATACAAACCATCGTGTTCTGGATATCTTGTTGATACAGTAATTGAAGAATTCGGTACTATCTTTTTAATTGTTTGTATCATTGATATGATTATGGCAGCATCGCCTTTATTTTTACTAGAATGTGCATTTATTATTAATATATTTCTCAAATTATTCACCGTCTTCTCTAATTTATCTTAAAATGCATTTTTTGATCCAAATAACACCAACACAGTTTTTAGTATTATCTTAAAATCAAAAAATATTGTTCTAGACTTTATATAATTAAGGTCTAATTCAACCATTTCCGTAAAACCTAAGTTACTTCTTCCACTGACTTGCCATAATCCTGTACATCCTGGAACAACTAGTAACCTTTGTTTATCGTACTCTGTATATTCAGCAACTTCTCTTGGAAGCGGTGGACGGGGACCAACTAAACTCATTTCACCTTTTACCACATTAAATAGTTGAGGTAATTCATCTATACTAGTCTTTCTAATAAACTTCCCTACTTTTGTGACTCTTGGATCATCTTTCATCTTAAACATAGCGCCTTCAACTTGATTAAGTGCTAGTAAGTCTTTTAATCGCTCCTCTGCATTGGCAGCCATTGAACGAAATTTATAAATATAAAATTCTTCACCATTTTTCCCAACTCTAATCTGTTTAAATAAAACTCTCCCCTTTGGATCTTCTAATTTAATTAAAACAGCAACAATTAAAAATACGAAACTAAGGAGAATTATTCCTAACAATGATCCAATTAAGTCAATTAATCTCTTAAAAAAAAAGATAGCCTTTACTCGAGTTCGCAATAACATGAATTTCTTCAGCTAAATAAACCGATTTATTTTTTGCATAACCTGACACAATATACACCACCATTTTAAGAATTATTGTTTTACAAAATTAAATATACTCTGTTTACTTCCATTAACATCAAAAGTAAATCATGAGGAAACAATAAGACTTTAATTAAAATATCCCCAATATTTTTCTCCGTTTGATTTGTTCAGGTAACTCTTTATTAATATTTTCATTCCGAATTAAAAGATCCGAATTTTCCGTAAACAAATAAACATAGTCTACCCCAATATCGTTCTCAATTATATCGAAAGCTTCATTTAATTTAAAAGAACGATTATGCGTATTATGAGCATCGGATGCAACAAAGTGAGTTAAATTATGTATAATTAACTGATGTGATAACTTCTTAATCGATTTCCCAAAATACCCTGCTATACTAGCAGCAGTAACTTGTGTCAGTGCTCCATTTTTTACTAAATTATATAATACATTGGGATTTTCAATAATTTCTTTATTACGCTCTGGATGGACAATAATCGGGGTTAAACCTGCCATTTGAATTTCATAAAGCAATCTCTCTGCATATCTTGGGACTGAAGAACTTGGAAACTCTATAAACAAATAGTCCGTATTTGCAAGAGTTAAAATTTCACCATTATTATAGTCATTTAGTATTTCTCCAAAGATTCGAGTTTCCTGTCCAGGCAAAATTGTTAATGGAATGTTCTCTTCCTTTAATACAGAGTTAAGTTCTCTTACCTGTCTAGAAATAGATTCTTTCTTGTTTTCATACTTGTTATTTCGATGGTGAGGTGTAGCAATTATTGTATTGATACCCTCTACAACTGCTTCCTTTGCCATTAACAAGCTCTCTTCTATGGTAACTGGTCCATCATCTATGCCATGCAAAATATGACAATGAATGTCAATCATAATTGAACACCTCTTCCCGTTGGGAACTAATTTTGGAACAAACTAATAAAAAATTAGTTTGTTCCATAATAGTAATAACTTCCTTTTTTATCTATCTTCTTATTATTAAGTACAACGCCCAACAGCTTACCATTAGTAGAAGTCAAAAGCTCTTTAGTTTTTATTAATGCATCTTTTTCTGTTTTCCCACTACTAACTACTAAAATACTCCCTTGGCATAGATTACCTAAAATTTGCGCATCAGTTACTGCAAGTACCGGAGGAGTATCAAATATAATTAAATCGAATTCTTCTAATGCTTGTTCCATAAAATTGTGCATTGCCTTAGAACCTAACAATTCTGACGGATTTGGCGGTATTGGTCCGCTAGGTAATACAAAGAGATTCTCTTCATCTGTTTTGTTTACAGCTTCCTTAATATCTATTTGATTTGTTAAAACAGAGGTTAAACCAGTAGTATTTGTTAATTTAAAGGTATAGTGTACAGTAGGTTTCCTTAAATCCGCATCAATTAAAAGCACTGTTTTACCCTGCTGAGCAAATACAACTGCTAGATTTCCAGTAGTCGTAGATTTCCCTTCCCCAGGTCCTGAAGATGTTACCATTAATGACCGTATTTCTTCATCCACACTAGAATATAGAATATTTGTACGAATAGTTCGATATTGCTCAGAGATTGGTGATTTTGGATCATATTTTGCTATAAGCTTTCTTTTACTATCCAACAATTTTTTTTTACTGTTTGTACCTGTTACCAATTAACTTGCACCTCTCATTCTTCCATTGCTCGAACTTCTTATTTTGGCATCAAAATTTTGATCAATTGTTGTTATCGCTCCTAATACAGGTAATTCTAATAAAGTTTCAATATCTTGCTCAGTTTTAATTGTGTTATCCAAAAACTCTAATAATATAGCTAATCCTATTCCAACTAGTAATCCCACAAAAGCAGAAATAGCAATATTGAGTGGAGGATTAGGGCTTACCGGAGACTGATTTTCTTGATTATCAGCCAATGGAAGAATCGTTACATTATCTACACTCATAATGCTTTTAATTTCTTTTTCAAATACTTCTGCCGTTTTATTTGCTATATCCAATGCAATTTTAGGGTCAGAATCGGTAACAGAAACAGTCATAATCTGTGAATTTTGAGCATTTTCTACCGATATCTTATTATTTAATTCTGCAACACTGATATCTAAGTTTAACTCACTTTTAACATTGTTTAGTATTGCAGCACTTTTTAATATTACACTATATGTGCTTATTAATTGGATATTAGTTTGAACTTCATTGTAATTGTATAGAGTTTGATCATCCTTAGTTTGATTGACTAGAATTTGAGTAGAAGACTTATACTCGGGTGTGATAAAAAAATAACTAATTACACCAGTTATAATCATTGTTATTAGTGTAATTGAAAAAATTAAAAATAATCTCTTTTTTAGTGTATACATTAACTGTTTTATACTGAATGTTTCTTCCATAGCTTCCTCCTAGAAAAAATATAAAAACATGTATTATTATAGCATAATTAATTGCTAAATTTGTCGAAACTTGACATACTTTTACTATATTGCTTACATTTGCACTTTTACTTTAACAAGTATTTTGGTATTTTAATAGTATTAATTTAAAGTTGGGAAATTTTTCCCCTAAATTATCTAGGTTTCCCTTTACTTTTCTTTTTTACATACTCAAAATATCCTAATTTTGTTTGGAGGTTATAATGAAAACTTTAATAGTCATCGTACTTACTTTAATGCTTGCGGCTGTATTAGTAGTTGGCAATCTTCATTGGAATTCAAGAAGTTCTGAAAAAACTTCTACTCCAGCTATCACCAATTCTGACACTAATACAGAAGCTGAACCTGAAATCGACACGGAGTATTATTTAGAATTTGCTGCTAATTGGCCAGAGGAAGCTAAGGAGCAATTACAAAAGAAATTAAATAGCAATGAAACATTTCAAATTGTCCTGCTTGGATCTGATTCAATCGGCAGCGATACTCTTGGTTTGAAAAGTAATTTAAAAGAAGCTCTATCTGAAAAATATGAAAAGAATGTAGAGCTTGAAAGTATTGTTTATGAAAACACAACTACTGATTATGTACTTAATAGTGAAAATGAAAAGCTAGTTGATTTAAAGCCTGATATGATCATTTTTGAACCATTTCTCTTAAACGATAATAATGTCGTGGCAATTCCTAACACTATTTCTAACATTTCCTCCATTATTGAGGAAACGACTGTGGTTCTGCCTGATGTTACGTTTATCCTGCAACCGCCAAATCAAATATATGATGCAAATCTATATCCTATGCAAGTTACTGCGTTACAGGAGTATGCACATGAGCAAAATCTTACATATTTAAATCATTGGGAAGTGTGGCCAGCAGGTAATGATGTTGCAGTTAACGAATATCTTAATGCTGATGCACGACCTAATGAATCGGGATTTAAATTATGGAGTGATTACCTCTCCGAATATCTAATTTCTGAATAGCGAGCTTTTAGCTCGCTATCTTACTGATCAACCGTTCTATATAACGCACATTTATAATAACACCCGATATATCTTTCGTAAATAGAATTTTTGTAAATTTATTACCTGTTTTTCTCCCAATAAAATGTAAACGCTTCCTAGTTTCTTCTATTATATATACTTATATTTAAATGATGTTTATATAAACATATCACTATTTTTTTCAAAGCACCGCTATGTTACACGAATATAACTTTATCCTTACTTTCCCGTTATACTCCCACATGAATTGTAATTAATTAATAAAGTTATTATAAAAATTTTAAATTTAGGTTTATAGGCTAAAACACTTGGGTATTTAGTCTCTATTATGTTATTCTCTTTTTCTATTCAAGTTACAATGAGGTGATAAACAGGACTTAAAGCATAAAAATAAGCTTTTCTAATGTTCTTTGAAGCGTTATTGAATAAGGACGTTTTTTATACAAATATATTTCAGATTCAAAATTCTTAAATTCAAAAAATATAAATTAAAGTTATTGCGAGGGGCAAAAATGGGAATTAGAAGAAAAGTGTTTATTGGTTTCGGTGCGATATTATTATTTATTATTGGGTTTGCTGTTGTTGGCTATTGGGGCAATGATCGTACTGATAATCAGATGACCAAATTAATTGATAGTGATTATAAGCTGGTTTCTTTGGCAAATAATCTGGAGGAAAATGTAGCTGAACGTGTCATTATGGCTCGCGGTTATGTGTTATATGGAAATGAAGATTATAAAACACAGTTTACCCTGAAAACAGAGGAAGCTACAGTATTGATGGAGGAAATGAAGAAGATATTAGGAGATAATGAAGATCTTGCTGATGCTGTTGCAAAAACGGAAAAGTGGGAGAATCTCATTACAGATCAAGTTATCCCTGCATATGATGTAGGCGGATTTGACGCTGCAATTCCGTTAATGGAGCAATACTGCCAAGTTTGGTCTGCGGATGCTATGAATGCTTGGGATAAGATAAAGGATACAGTAGATGAACAATTATTGAAAACAAGTGATAACATCATTTCAGAAAATCAAGCCCAGAAGAATGTCTTCATGGTAATAGCCGTTCTCACAGCTGTTATTACGCTTGCTGTAGCTGCATGGATAATCTACACTGTCGTCAAACCAATTAAAGTGATTGAAGGAAGGCTTACACAAATCAGTAATAATGATTTATCGGGAGAACCACTTTCAATTAATAGTAAGGATGAATTCCAGCAGCTTGCTAATGCTGTGAATACGATGGCCACAAACTTAGTCAGCATGATTGACCGAATTAAAGCAACAGAAGGACGCTTACTGGACACCTCAAGCCAACTGCTTGGTGCAAGACAAGATTTGGAGGTACAATCAGGCGGAATTCTCGAGTCATTTGAGCAAGTATCTATTGGTTCCCTACTCCAAAAGGATACGGCCAATGACATGGCTGCGACAATGTCTGATGGGGCAAAAGGAATTGAACTTATTGCAAGCTCCTCTTCTTCTGTTGCCGACTACTCCGTACGTGTAAATGATGCGGCAAATGAGGGTAATAAAGTTATTCAAGAAACTTTGGACGAGTTGAAAGGCTTGAACACTACTGTTACGGAAACAGTAACAGTCATGGAAGGTCTTGGAGAAAGAACAAACAGAATTGGTGCAATCTCAGAGGTTATCACAAATATTGCAGAGCAGACGAACCTACTTGCACTTAATGCGACAATTGAAGCAGCAAGAGCTGGCGAACACGGTAAAGGGTTTGCTGTTGTTGCGACAGAGGTTAGAAAACTTGCAGAGAATTCGAAGGAATCTGCGGAGGAAATTGCTGATTTAATTGCAGCAGTAAAACATGATACCGAAACAGCAGTTACTTCTACTATAAAAAGTAAAACTGAGATGGAAAGCAGCTTATTTGCTGCTAATAACGCTGGATTAGCTTTTAAGAATATTCTTGCTTCCATTGAAAACATTGTCGCTCAAGTTCAGGAAATTTCCACAACATCTGAGGAGCTGTCCGCAAGTATTGAAGAAATAACAGCCTCTGCTGATGAACTAGCTGCAATCGCAAGTGAAAATGTCGACCATGTTAATGCTGTAGCTTCTGCTTCTGAGAATCAAACTGCAACTAATGAACAAGTCGGCAGGTTGATAAATGACCTTAATAAAATGTCTAAGGAACTTAATGATACGATGGAATCTTTTAATATGTCATAGAATATATAGGATTAAAAACATTATTAATATCGTGGTAAGGCAAGCTCTTTTGCTCTGTCTTACCACAATATTAATATTCCAAGTTATGTTAATCCCACTAAAAATCCCCCATGTACTGCTTAGCTTTTGAACCGTTTGTTAATTCAGCTTTCTGGAAGAGTGAATTCCCATCAAGTTCCGCACCCTCATTTGCATAAATGGCACCCATCAATCCATTAGCCTCCACACCTAATATGTTCACCTTTTCTGCTTTCCCTTTAAAAACAAATCCACGGTTATCACTCTCTTTAAAACCTATAAGAGAAGTTCCAAAAAAGTTAACAGCTACTACATTATATATTTCAATTAAATTTGTTCGTTCATCATTTCCTCTACCTTCTATATGAATACCTGTAAAATTTATATTTCTCACTACAGAGTTTTTCCCTAACCTTATTGGTAATTGACCTCCAAAATAGCATCCTGTGAAAGAGTATGTATCCAAGTTAACTGTTCCATCTATCTCCATGCCAACTGTTGTAGAATCTACCCTTCCAAAAGTCGAATCTTCAGCAGTTAAGACTCCACTATTAAGTTTATCAGCAAATATAAATAAACCATGTCCTCCTGTAGTATTACCGTACCCTGAACTAACATCTAGAATATTTATATGAGAAACATTAGAGAGTTTGATGCCTATTTGGTTTACCCCAATCCCCCCAACTGTAACATGCCTAATACCCATATGTGCTGGGAAAGTACTATTAGATAACCGCTCTCCTATATCCCCTAAATGAATACCACTGTTTTTCCCACTAAGTTCTAATCTCAAATTCTCAATATTAATCCTCTTATGTTCACCAGTAGATTTTATAGCAAACCCTTTACCACTAAACTGAATAACAGTAGATTTTTTTCCCTGCCCCTCCCCTATTAAAGAGGTATCATCAGGTAAGTATAATGTCTTTGTAATTTTATATTCTCCATTAGGAAGATAGACTTTTCCTCCTCCTTTACTAGAGACAAAGTTAATAGCTTCCTGTATAGGATTTGTATCGTCTTGAATTCCATTGCTAGAAGCATTAAAAGGCTCCTTCTTAACATTAGTAGACAAAAAAGAATCAGTATTTACAGAAGAGCTTTTAATACTATTAAACTTTAAACTTATATTTTGATCGTGTTTTCCAATTAAAAAGAAATTTAGTGAAATACTAATCAACAATAGAACCGCATAAATATACTTATACTTTTTCTTCTTCACAATCTCCCTCGTTATAAGTCAAATTTTTTAAAGATAAACCTAAAAATATCCAAAAAAACATCGCATTTGATTTTATCTCAAAATTAGGACCAAACAAACCACTTATAGCCCAAGTAATAGTAATAGCTGCTGTAATAATCAATAAACCATCTTGTTTTTTTATTCCCTTATAGAACAAGGAAAAAAACACAAGGGAAAAGAATACAACAAATCCTACTACTCCTACTACTCCTAATTGACCTAATATTGATATCCAGTTAACATCTGCAGTATAGTTAAGAAAGTTATCCGTTAGCCCTAAACTTCTATAAAGCCATTCAAATTGATCAAATGAAAATGTTGCACCAAAAGTTCCTAATCCCATACCCCAAAAGTGATTGTGTATCAACCAACTGCCTATCTGCGTAATAAAATACAATCTAAAGTTCTGATTTTTTTCTGTACTATATGTTGATGCATCAAAAAGAGAACCTATTAACTCAAAAGGGTTTCTCCCTTCACCAGATAATAATTCATCAGGAAGAATGAAATATCCTATTAAACTAAGGAGTGCAATTATATAAACCCCACTAAATAACAGTCTTCCTTTGTTAGAATTTTTTAAAGGTGAAGCAAAAATAATTAAAGCTCCTATAACTGCAACAACTAAAGCTTGCCTTGACGTTGAAGTAATAATACCAAAAATTGATAAAAAGAATGCAAATAAATATAGTTTTTTATGCTCATAGAAAACAAAGAAACCTAAGAGAATAATTGAGGAAAAACCAAAAAACATTCCTAATGCATCATACCTATTAAAAGTACCTTGCGCTCCAAAAGTACTACTACTCATTACTAGATTATCCCCAAAAGTGTTCCATGTAGAAGGACCAATAAGATTCTTCCCAATAATCTGAAACAAGACTACTCCGAATTCAAATAATACTAGAATCACTAGAAGAGTTACTAATTTTTCAAGAAGGATTTTTCTAGAAAAGCCTATTATCCTAATAATCCAATACATTAAAATTAAGCGGAAGAATGATCTGAAACCAAAAGCTAATAAATATGGGTCTGAATGTTGTATAATACTTATCAATAAAGACCAAAGAATTATTATAAATAATATATAATCATAAATTTTAAGACTCGGTAGGGAAAATTTACTTTTAATAATAAGAAGTACTAGTACAATAGAAAAAATTAATTCTGGAATTAAACCTATTACGTTTTGTATAAGTTCACTAGTAAAAAAACTTGCAATAAAACCCTCTAATACTATAAATAAAATACCGAGAAAAAAAGCTTGATTAGTATATCTTACTGTAAAGAATAAAAAAGAAACAGAAAGTATTAAAATCAAAGTGAAAATTGGTTGGATAGATGTCAAAACCCCTAAAACAACACCTATAATAATTACAAATAAAAATCTAATATTTTTATATTCTAAATTACCACTAAACATTTTTTATCTCCTGTCAAAAAATTGATAAATACATATTACCATTTTTTTTAATTAAGTGGGTGTGTATATTTAACCTTTTAAATAAAAACACAGATATACTGTATTATTTTTTATGTTAAACCTTAACCATTTTTAGTGAATTTCATTTTGTTAATTTCTTTTTCTCCCTGTTATTTTTAAAGTTTTATACTCTATATAATATTTGTATGAGCTTCCCGCTATTCATATGGTAAAAACAATAATACAAATTTTATTAGTTGGGTTTTATATAAATATTTACTACTTAAGCCCTTTTTTCCAAATAATCCCAAGTATTATAAATAAGATATTTTCACCTGTTCTTAGTAGGAATAATAGAACAACCTTTCTCTTTGAATATTATTGCTAGCTACAAGGAATGGGGTAAAATGTAATTCTTCATATAAACAATACATTTTACCCATACTTGCTGACACAAATTTGTTTCCAAAAGACTGGTTTTTACTCTGTTTTTCCTAAAATTTTATTTCTAAGAGGAATATCCCTTCCTCGCTGCGGCGCTATCCATCTATTCGATATAACGAAACCATCTCCCCAAAATTCCAATGTTTCCAAATCATTATAATCATCAACTTTATTAAGGGAAATTATTTTAAAAAGAGTATTTATTGCATTAACTGGTATTAAGTAAGGCTTTTGTGCCTTATTCCACTAAGTTATGCTAATATTAATGCCCATCATTTAACTGTGTCTGCTGCGTTTTCTTATATTGTCAAAGACTAGTCCAAAATTCCGGCAAAAATCATTAACTGCTGTAACACTTTTTAAAGTAAAGACACGATAGCACTTAATACTTGGCACTTATTTATTTAATGTTATTGAAAACGGACTGAAGACTTTGAAGCACCTCATTACTTTTTAAGGATTAGAATATCTTTTAAACTTGCGAAAACAATAATGAAGTGACTAGACAAATTCGTTTTGTTCATGTAGGCTACCATCTTATCAATTATCAAGATTACTTTATCACAGGGATAAATTAAGGATATTCACCTTTTTATTATCAGTAAATTAAATTTTCAATAGACTATTTTAGTCGAAGCTATTACATCTATTACTAAATTGAAAGTACAAAACCATCTAAAGTTAAGATGAAATTCATCCTTGTTACAAATCCGGCACAATACCAGACTCAACGTTCAATAGCTTTTTTAAAAATTACTGTATTTAACTTGTAGGGAATCCTTCACAAGCCAAAGCCTTAAATTTCACTCAATAAATCAACTCAACCTCCCGATGCTCCCAAACATCAAACAAATTCCCGTCCAAGTCCTCTAATGTGAAAAAGTTTCCATTATGCCCTTCATAGCTGATTGCGCTCACCAGCACTCCTTTTGCTGACAGCCTTTTATGTAAAAATTCAATATCATCGGTGAAGAAGGTGATGACCCAACGTTTTCTGCCTTCGACTCGAAAGTGAGCACGGGACATGTCATCACTCTGCAAAAGATGCAGGATAGGCCGGTTGTCTCTGAATAGACTAATGGAATCTTCTTGATGATGTCTTGCATTAAAGCCAAAGTTTTCTGTCCACCACTCTGCTGCTCTTTCTATATCTGCTGTCGGTATGACATTATAAGCGATGCCTAATACTTTTCCCCTTGTACTGATGTTAGCTGTCATTTCACTTCACACTCCTTGAATTAATCGGTTATTTTTCCCTATAAATTTGTTATTCTATCTTCAAAATGAAAATACCTGTCGAATGTACTAAGATATGTAAATGTTTCTGAACCGATTAATTGAATGCGCTTTCCTCGGATGTTATAGTTAGGATATAAAATAGGGAACGGAGATGTACTGTATGCTAAATGTCAGAGGGTTATCATACAAAGATGTTAATATCAGCCACTTAAGCTCCTTTGATGGCTATCAGATAAACTTTCGCATTAATGATCATTTCTATCAGTTTTTAGTGGGAAATAAGAAAAGACCTTTCCCTTTGAATGTGATGCATATCTTCAAGGAAAAGGATGTATGTGCCTTCTGCAACAAGACGATCTATCCGTACCCTGCTGGGCAGCAAATCTGCTTTGAGTTTCAGAAGCATTTACCGTCCTTGTTGAATCACTTCCAGACAATGTATCCGAAAGAATTTATTGCTTAAGGAGGGAGATTGCTCCCTCCTTTTTCTTATGATAATTCTATCCATTTAGAGGAGATATAGATGCCCTCTCCCCCAACCTCCAATGCTTCCACGTTATTATTAGTATCCACCTTAACATGAGAGATAATTTCTGATGGAGCCTCCATGGCATGTCCTTGTTCAAAGAGAAGGCTTGTAGAACCTGGCTTCACTACATTATGTTTATAAAGATAGCCTGTTAACGCTCCACTTGCCGTGCCTGTTGCGCTTTCCTCATTGATGTCATATAGCGGTGCAAAATTACGGCAGAAGGCATCAACTCCAGAATCTGTATCTAAAGTAAAGACATGATAACCGACTACTTCCAGCTTGGCGCTTATTTCTTTCATTCTATTAAAATCTGGTTGAAGCGTTTGAAGCACTTGATTATTTTTGACTGGAATTATGATATCCTTTAATCCTGTTGAGACTATCTCAATAGGAAGAGTTGTCATGATATCCGCCTCATTTATATGCAGTGACTCGGCAATTTCCTTTTTATCCAACTCTTGACCAAATTGGGGATTATTTTGTGTTAGAAAAACCTTCTCCCCTTCTATTCGAACTGGCAGGATGCCTGCTTTCGTTTCAATTGTAAAGTTGTTTTTGCTGACAGCCTTTCTTTGCACTAATAACGCAAAAGAAGCAATTGTTGCATGGCCGCATAAGTCCACCTCAGACACCGGTGTAAAGTATTTAATTTTATAGTCTGCTGCAGAAGAACTTTGAATAAAGACTGTTTCAGACAGACCCATTTCAGAAGCAATGTACTGCATGTCTTCTGCACTCAGTCCATCTCCATCCATTACAACACCTGCGGGATTGCCTCCTGATTTGTTTTTTGTAAAAGCATTTACTATAAATACTTGGATGTTCATTGGATATCATTTCCTTTCGGTATTTATGCATATATAATTATTATAAATCTATCAATTTATTCAAGGTTTCTTTCTAATGACCTTAAGGAAAAGAAACTCAGCAGCGTTGATATGCAACCCACGTTATTTTTGCCAAAAGTAACCTTTCGAGCTTTATTAGCAACTCTATAGAAATGTCTGTAGCTTTATTACGATTGATAAGGGTAAATAGTTTCCCTTCTAATTAGCTTATACCTATATTAATGAAGAAAGAAGGCGTGACATATTGAAAATGCCAGAAGTATACCTAATTGGCGAACTAAGAATGAAAGACTTCGAAATCTTTAGACTTATGCAAACAAAAACAGATGGATGGAATTATGTAATTGGCTTTCTTGTTATAGAAGACTGCAAGAGGGAAACCCGGTTATCAGATTATCCCTTCTTAGAAGCAGTATATAAAGATAACCCAGAAGAGTTTGAGGCATCTGATAATCTAATAAAAGTGCAGGCAATTATCGCAGAGCCACTTGGTGAAGAGGATACAGAAGTGTTAGAGCATATTGGTGTCAGTTTAGTTGAATTCAAGGAGCATACTGATGTTACGTTTGCTGTAATCGTGAAGGAAAATCTCGACGATTTAATTGATAACTTGGATGAAAAGCCGTTTGAGGTATATACAGAACTGTTACAGCATACCGAAGCAAAACCTAATGTTTCTCATTTTAAGAGGGAATCTTTGCGAAGGCTTTGTCAAGATGAATCTTCTTCCTAACACAGAGAGCCCCTATCAATGAGATAAGGGCTTTACTGTGTTGTATGGTTAAAAGAACCAAGGTATCTGTCGGTGTGTGAGTGTGTGAATATAACAAGATACCTCAGATAGGAAATAAGACCTATAATTGGTATTATATTACCAAAAGCTATAATGGTAAAGAGGTAAGTAATTCCAGATTATATAAAACAAAAAAGTCCTTCTCAAAATGAGAAGGACAATAAGGTTAGTTTTCAAACTTTCTTTTCTTTCCACATCGTACACACTTGTCAGTATAGTAACTGAACTTATGCCTACGTTTACATAGGCAAATAATTGCTTTGAAAAACATGTTAGCACTCCCTTGATGATTTTCAATCGAGGTAGTCCAGCCATCATAGATTTCCTTAGACCTGTGACTTTGCGTCCCATTTTTTCAAGATGGTTTGCCTTTGTCTGATTGGAAAGATATATGGATATATTAACAGTATAATGATAGTTTTTCCATTAACAGCTCATTACATCTTGTTAACATCTATTACAGAGAAGACAGAACAACTGTTTATAAAACTTCACATTATTTACCCTTAAACAAAAAAAAGACCCTAAAAGCACCATTGGACATCAGGCTCTTAAGGCTAGAAAAGAAACTCCACATCAACACAATAGTTTAGGGTTGGGGTACTATTTGTGTGATGGGGGAACTTACACTTATATATCGACAGATGTTTGTGTAGGTTTAATGAAGTTTTACTAATATATTTTCCAGTCCAACTTCCTAAATATCCGTAACAACCGCTCATTCAAGCAGTGTCCTCTCCTCCCAAACATCCTCCACATCCCTTCTCATAATCCACTTCTTATACAGCCCTCTTTCCCAAGGCAGTTCAGATAGCAGAAATCCCACACTTCCTTAGCAATAAAGAAATCTCCTTCGCCTAGTAATAATTGATTTTCTTTCATCTTCCAGATTGGAAAGGTATGGCCTTTATACTTTGCATACTGATTAAGATAATATAAACTACTGATTTCCTCTCTTTTTACAAGCTTCTCGTAGTTTCATTTTCATTGAGTTCAAAGTCTGCAGGTGCTGAGGCAGGGTCTCTAACAATTAATTGAAATGTTATGTTATCCTTTTGTATATATTCAAACTCCATTCCCTTATTTATATAAGGCTCTCCTGCCGCTCCACATTTGTCTCCTCCGTTCTCTAGCTATCTTTCTTTTATAGTCTATTAACTGAAGATTAGCTTTAAGAAATCTTGTCTATCTACTTTATCTGTGTCAGTGAAGTTGGTAACAGTTAGAGCTAGCTTCATTTGCTCAGCCTCTTCTATTAGGATTAAATCATTTTCAACCGCACTGTTTAAAATAATTGTGATACTATCAGCGGCAAAGCCTTCAGTGCTTGCGGTAAATATTTTACTTCTTCTCGTTTGTAGGCTGCCCATGCTGTATAAGCAACAGTATCAACTAACAGAGACCACATCAAAGCAATGTTTAAGTTTTCTTCTTCCTCCATATATTCCGAGATGCCTGTATAGTCAGCATTATCAATAAGCTCATACAGCTCATCTCCTGTTACTGCCCCAGATTCTACCCAAAGCCAGCACTTATCCAAAGCATCTCTGCCAACTGGATATCTTTCATCTGATTTATTGATTACAGAGAATACTATTTCAGTAGTAACAACGGTCTCTATTATATTCACTGCAATATTGAAAATAGAATTCATTTGTTTTGTATGCTGACCCCTTAAACAAAAATCTACAATGCAATTAAATTAAATTATTAGGAAGCTTTTTTAATTATCTTGCATCCCAATCACAATCCATTCATCCACAACATCCCAAAAACTCACATTATATTCTGGCTGATCATTAGTAAACCACAGTGTTGCTGTGTCATCCATACTGTTGTCTAAATCTATAGCAACATAGCCTCCCATGCCACTCTGAAAAAAACCATAAGTCTTTTCCATATTAATCCCTAATGGTTCATCTAATTCCTCAAGTATTCCCCATTCATAATCATCAAAACGAGTAACGTGCTCAAATGGCACAAGTCCCATAGCTCTACTTGCGAAATAATAGAAGCCATTATGTAACTCTTCATAAAAAGCCTTAATCACTTCTGGGAATGCTACCCAATCATTTATTACTGACTTGGTTGAAATACCGCCTTCATAATAGTGAATTTCTTCATCTTCACTTTTAATACTATAAAGTACTGCATATTCTCCATTATCTATAATTAATTCAAGTTCCACTAAATTTTCTTTTATGTATGAAATTGTATTGCTTAATTCCTTCTCACAAACACTTTTCCATAAAGCTATTAATTTATCCTTTTGAATAAATTTATCTGCTTCTCGAAAGATCTCTAGCCATTTTCCCGGTATTTTTCCGTTTTCTATATGCAGCAAGTCTTTGTCAGATACAAACTCAATACTCTTTCTATATTGTTTAAGAAAAGCTATTTTATCCAATAAAATCATTCCTTTTTATTATTCTAAAAGAAAAGGTTCATGTTATTTACTATCCAACTACTATTACTGTTCGGCTGAAGGATCATATCTGATAAATCATTAATTTCTTCTTTTGTTAGCTCACCTACGGCATCAATTGCATTAAATGAACTTAAGCACTTTGTTATATATTCAACACTTCTTAGTCTATTAATTACGGAGAATCTGCCCATTCACGTGGCACAGACTTTAGATATTTTTTTATATTTTTAGACATTCTCCTTATATATAATCAGCAAATTTCCAATCTACCTGGATTATCCTACTCCTCATAATAAACGGAACCTAAATAAGTTAAATTTCCATCCTTAAATTTAACTTTTTCGATATTCCCTTCGTATTCGAAATCATATAATTTAATGACAGAATCATAGGTTTCTGAAAATACTTCCCCATAATGTTCAACAAATTGCAATAAAATTACAGATTCATAAGAAGATCCACTTAAAAGGGTAGTCAACGATGCAGTTGAAACCGCTCTAAAAGAGATTTCTAAAAGATCTTGGTTATAGCTAGTAAAATCCATACCAAAATCGTTCATAAATTCTGATTGAATTCTATCTCCAACTTCATCAAACTTAATTTCAATATATTCTTTTAGATTATTTTTTGTTTTAAAATTACCTATCCATAACGACATAACACCTGGATTTTCCATGATGTCACTCCCAACTAAACGAAATTTGTAACACTCATCTTTCAAAATATGATTATATCCTTTTATAAATTATTCTCCCAAGGCTATATCTGTTTCCACTGCCTAATAGATACCGTAATGTTAGATAGGATTATTCGGAAAGTCTTGAAGATACTTATTAATTAAAGCTTTACTATTTTCTTCTGGTACATTGCCTAAGTACTTATTTTTCCAAATAATCATTTGGTCACTAAAACTATAGTCCGTATCGAACCAATTTGTATAATCGTAATGTATCTTAAATTCACCATTATTCTTTAGGGACATTGTAAAAGAGTACCAAAGTTCTTGCTGATTATCCTTAAAAGCATTCCTTAGTTTCTTACTCAATTTATACAAAATATCTTCTTTCTTCTCGAATTCCTCTTCATCGATGTCATATTTACAAGGAATTTGTAAGCTGTAATTATACACTTGCTCACTATTAGGGGTATTATAGAAAAAATAGGTTCCTCCACCAGTTTCTGATATTTGAGCATAAAAATAACACTTAGCCCACTCTTCCGGAATTAAACCATTAACCGTTTCAGCTATCTCTCTATAGAGTCTATTCATTTCTAGTTCCATACTCAATCACCTTCCATTCCTTGAAAAATTTCATTAGTAGTCTTTGAAAGCTATCTGGATTATCCATCTTTTATTTCCCTTATATGCTCAAACTTGCTATTCAGGGTTAAAATCCATATTACACCTCAAAAAAAGAAAAGTCAGTAATGTTAAAAGCACTTGCTGTATCATACAAGCAAGTGCTGAAGTATTTGAGTGTTAATTTTTTGGTCATTGGTGAGAAACTAGATTCCACATCCCATATGGATTATAAAATAGGTCACCTTCCTCAAATATTGTACAGCTTTCTTGCCTCAATAAGTATATAGGGGAATCCGAATCCAAGCTAAATGTTTCACCACTAGTAATCTTCGGTCTTTCTATAAGATTATATAAACAAAATACTCTAAACAATGACTCGACCTCTATACCGGTTATAGTATCTGAAGTTGTAATAACATCTGGGTATCCGAAACTCTGCATACCAGTAGTGTAGAATGTATTGTTTTCACGAGACATTTGAACAAACGCTGTAAATATTCTTGTAATATCTTTGCTCATCGTTATTTCCAACCAATCCGCTTTTGTGCGAGCTCTTCCAGAAGATTCAACATTTACTGCCACTCCACCAGCATGTAATACTGCACTAGCAACCTCCATAATTTTTATAACCTTTTCTAAAGAACCTCCTTCTCCAAAAATATAAACAATACTTTTATGATTTTCCAGACTGATTATGTCTTCTTTATCAAATGATCCATTTCCTGCTATTTCAAAAGCTTCAGCTACATAGGGGTTAAACTCACTTATTTCTACATCAAAGAATTCCCCTGGAGCTTCGAGGCTTCCAATATGATTACCCATATATACATAACCATTACCTTTTCTAGCCATAGCCTCTATAAATTCACTTCTAGTTTCCCAATTTCCAGTTATACCCAAAATGATTTTTGGTAATTCCATTATATTATCTCCCTATTGTTTCAATAATTATTTTTAACTTCTGTTATGTCTTAGTATTGTTCCTTTTTCTAACTTAATCTTGCTAAGATGAAATTAACTTTTTCTAAATATAAATCTTGATCCTCTTCTTTTATAGTAACAAGAATGTCATTAATCTTTTTTTTTGTTGTTGGGCTATTAACATTTTCTAATGCCTTAATATAAGGTTCCACTAAGTCCTTTGAATTTAAAATTGTCAGATGAATTCTTTCGGCCCAAAACTCTGCATGAGGTAACATTTTTGGAATGCTGATGGCTAATTTATTAAGCCCTTCTTCTAGACCATTATTCTTGGAAATATAAAAAATGGTTTCAATAAGATAATCACCTGCTGATGGTTCCGCGATATCATCTTCAAAAATAGTACACAGTTCAGGGATTATTTCATTCGTTCCATGCTTTTGATAATTCATTGAGAATATTTTCAAAAACTTCAATATCATCTCCATCATTTTCAAGAAAACGCATCTTATGTAAAATAGAAATCTCTTCCTTAAAAGTAGCCATTGTGTTTTCCTCCCCTTCCGTCTCTCACAATTACTCAAGCTCATCAAATATCTTCACATCATTATGTTCATACGTTCTATAGTAATTAATATATTCTTCAATCTTCTTTCTAGTTTCTTGGTTATATAAACCATCTTCTTTAAGAATCCGTCTTAAATCATTAATATCGAATACTAAGGCGTCTCGTGGTTTCAAAGACATATATAAATCGAAGTCCTCTTTCCTTGTTGTTTTACTCAACCCATAAGTAAATGTTCTTCTATGTCTACCACCTTGTCCTGGATGAGGATGTTCTAAGAACATAGCATAACTATCTCTAGTTTTAATACCAGCATATATTTATTGGATGGCATGTGATGCCCCGTTATATTGTCGCCTATT
This sequence comes from Niallia laureatilytica, assembly GCF_046613985.1. Classification (NCBI taxonomy): domain Bacteria; kingdom Bacillati; phylum Bacillota; class Bacilli; order Caryophanales; family Bacillaceae; genus Niallia; species Niallia laureatilytica. The sequence continues at coordinate 167,873 of NZ_JBKKHP010000010.1, forward strand.
TCATTAGGTAACCATGATTCAACTCATTTGGTAGCAACTCATTACTCGTCTGTGGTATATTGTGTTTTTTATTCTCCACAAAATGTTTATAACACTCTTGAATTTGCTCCTTTATTTTATCATAATGAGAATCCGTAACCTTAACATGAGTGGTCGTACCAGATGTGCCTATTACATGATCTGCACCACCTTCTTTTACAACTTCTTTATTCTTTATTCTTAATCCCACTACACGCCCACTCAATCTATTCAAATAACTTTCCTTATCCCCACTAACCTTCCCAACATCAGCCCTGCTCTCAGCTTTCAAGTAGGAACTCATATTGCCAACTCCACCT